>JALYVR010000373.1 GCA_030853145.1 Chloroflexota bacterium
CCCGTAGCCAGCCAGCTCAATACTTTGGCTCGTGAAGCCACGCCAAACAGATCGCCCACCAGTGCATTGCTCGCAGGAACATAGCCTGCCTCGCCACCTCCAACAACGGTTCGGGCCACAAAAAGGGCGAGGAAGTTACTCGCCAGCGCCGTGCAGGTGGTGGCCAGACTCCACACCGCGAGACAGGCCGCAATAACGTGCTTGCGTTTCGCGCGGTCGGCCCAGATGCCCACAGGTATGATGCTCAAGGTTACCGCAAGGGTAAATGCTGAGGAGAGGAAACCGATATCGTTGATTCCCAGGTGTAAGTTATTGGCAATCCTGGTACTGGCGCTACTAAACACAGCATTATCAATTTCATTCAGGATAGTTACAGCCAACAAGACCACAAAAATGGAGAACGCATAGTTCTTTTTGACCTCTCCAGGCATCTGGGTAGATTCAGGCGGAGATCCCCGCGTTTCAGATGAGAGCGTCTGCTTCATATGTATTTCCTATCTAAGCGTGTTTTTCTGCTCACTGCTCAGCAGGGTATAGCTGAGCATCTTCAGCAACAAACTATTAGTTGGTGACATCGCGGCGTACGGTGAACCAGCATGCCAGGCCGAGAAAGAGCGTCAGGTAGAGCGCGACCATCAACCCGGCTGACACATTTGGCAGCGCGCCCGCACTCCCTCCATAGACAACATAGCCCTGATTTTGGAGCAGTGACCCCAGGCTGTTCCCAACAAAGTAGTCGGGGATACTTTTCAATACCGATCCCCAAGATCCGCTGCTACTGCCGACGACCAGTTGAAACAACTTGGTGAGAATGGTTTCCGCCGATACCCAGATCAGGGGGCCGACGATGCCTACCACTGTAGAGCGTCCTACTGTCCCAAAGAACAGGGCCATCATGCCGTAGACAAACCAGCCAAGCATGCCCCAACCAATGAAAAGGCCGGTATGTCCCAACCAGGCAGGCGTAAGAAAACGGCCATCAAATGGCAGCCCGAAAATCTGATGGAGGCCAAATCCGCAGAGCAGCATGGTTGCGGTCAACAGCAGGTACAAGGCGACAGCACATATGGCAGTCGTGAGCACTTTAGCCAGCAAGAATTGCAGCCTGCCTGGACCGCGCGTGAACAACAATCGCACCGTCCCCAGACTATATTCCCCTCCCACCATACTTCCCACCAGCACAATCAATAGAATAAAAAGGGCATTTCCCAGCAACAGATTGAGGAGTTGTAATAGTCCTGGCGGGATAAGTTCCTGAGCCAGATTTTTCACGCTCAGTTGTTTATAGCGCTCCCGATCTGCCAACGTTGGGACATGGTTGCTACATCCTGCTGCATGAGAACCTGCTGAGCAAAGCGGTGGCGCATACGCTGATGCAGGGGTGTGGATATTCTGGAGCGTACGCAGTCCTATCCCAAGCAAGACCACAATCACGATTCCCATGCCTACAGCAACCAGCACCCTGGAGAGCCTGCGGCGACGGAGCGTGTCTATTTCCATAACAATCAAGCGGAAGAGGACCGCAAAGAAACCGTGTGATCCCCTCTCGACGAAGGATATGCCTTCCGCTTTGGAAGAAACTTGCACAAGAGGCATAGTCATGATACATCCTACTTTCTGGTGAGATACTGAATTGTCTGAGCCGGTGATTTCACAGGGAACAGCGCTCCCAACACCGTCACTTTAAGAGAGATCCTCGTTCGGAGGAGAGTTCTATCTGCTCCAGGAAGAAAGTTTCCAGACTGACCTGGTAGGGATACATTTGGGCAACAAAGAGCTGCTGCCGGGCCAACAGTTCCGAGATGGCAGAAGCATGGGCTGCGGGCGCTTCCACGTGCAAGACAGGTTTTCGTTGTTTATCAACCTCTTGATGCACATGCCGTATCCAGGTTGCCCCCTGTATGTTCGCTTGCTGGAGAATGCGAAGAGCCTGCTGCGTCTTTTCAGGCGTATCCAGGCCCACAACTATCTGGCTCCCCTCGCGCAAAAGTTCGCTGACTGTCCCTTGTCTGATCAGGTTTCCACGGTATAAAATCGCCACGCGATTACAGACCTGTTGCACCTCAGAGAGGAGATGGCTGGAGAGGAAAATGGTCTTGCCCAGTTTCGCCAGATGCAGGATCATCTGACGCATCTCGTGAACGCCCTCCGGGTCGAGTCCATTGGTTGGCTCATCGAGCAGGATCAGTTCGGGATCGGTGAGCAGAGCAGCGCCAATGCCCAGCCGCTGCTTCATGCCCAGCGAATAGGTATGGTAGGCATCTCTGGCCTGTCGCTGCAAATCCATGGTCTCTAGCACCTCATGGATACGCCGTTGGCTGCTCTTGCCTGGACGCATGTTGGAGGCGGCGGCTACGCGGCGCAGGTTATCGATGCCTGAGAGGTAGGGATAGAAAACAGGCGCTTCAACAATCGCTCCCAGGCGTGCCAGAATGCTGGAGAGATGGCTACGCGTATCCAGACCAAAAATGCTGATCGATCCCGCTGTCGGTTGAAGCAAGCCGAGAAGCATGCGCACCGTTGTGGTTTTGCCTGATCCATTGGGTCCGAGAAACCCAAAGACATCTCCGCGCATGATTTCCAAATTGAGATCCTTCACAGCGGTCAGTGTACCAAAAGATTTTGTCAAATTTACTGTCTTGAGAAGTGGCAGCGTTACTTCATAAGGTGGGATATAATCCATGTTCTTCTCCTCATAGAATGAAACCATTCTTCCAGGCATGTGCCACAAGGAAGATACGGTGTGAGTATTTCATAAGGTCTATGAGAAGTGTAACCAGGAAAAATGAGTTTGACAGTGGACGTAAGATGGGATTCGCACTACTCCTTTAGTGGAGGGACAGAGGACTTTTGTGTATGCGCACGCGCATTCACGAAAAGTGGTTAAGATATAACCTATTTACACGGTGCTACAATGTAGTAGGATAGTACGTTCTCTCTGTAATCGTGCCTTAAGGAAGTTTGTATGCCTTCTGATAAACCACACGAACACCTACTGCTAGCCGCGCCCGCCCAGACGCGCGTCTCTATTCCTCCTGAGCGGCAGTTGCAAACGGCCTTGCCCGCGTGGCTGTACTCAACAATACTCGGCAACGGTCGCGTGCTGGTGTGCCTTGATGAAACGGGGTCTATCGCGCAATGCTTCTATCCTACTATTGATGCCGGCCCCCATGTCAGGACTTTTCTTACTGGTTTACAGATCACAGATGCCGCAACACAGACAGGTGCTGCCAGTCTTCCTGACGAGGTCTCCTGGTTAGCTGGTACGGACTGGACCCACGATGTACGCCATGTCGCTGGCGCGGCAGTTGTCACAACGCTTTTCCAACATCGCGACGCGAGCATCCAACTCGAACGTACCATAGCGGTCGATCCTATCGATGACATACTGACCATGGAAATCAAGATCACGAATATGAACACGGCCGTGCTCACCTGCAAGCTTGTCACCTATGCCAGCTTCGACTTTGACCATCGAGCGAGCGGGAATTGCGCGTTCTTTACGCTCGCCACAGAGGTGCTTACCTGCTTCGCGTCTGATCGCTATCTCGCGCTTACCTGCAACGCGCCCGTCGATGGCTTCGACTGCGATCAACACACGCCTGGCAGCGCGGTCGATGGCGTGTTTCAGCGCGCCAGCCAGGGTCTGTTTAGCCAGCGCGAATATGCTATTGGGCAAACGAGCAGCGCGGTACGCCATGATTTCGGGAAGATTGAGGTGGGTGCTACTACTACACACGCTATACGTCTCTGCTTCGCGCGCTCGCTACACGACGTTTCCGCGCTCGCCTCGACCGTTCCTACAACAAGAGCGCGTATCGACGCAGCTATCAAGTGGTGGCAAGCACGCTATGCCCAGGCAAAGCTACCAACGAACTCAGAAATCATCATAAGCCTTTACCAGCGCTCTCTAATGGTGCTACGCCTGCTCACAGACCGGGATACGGGAGGCATTCTCGCGGCGCCTGAGATAGACCCTGATTTCCGATCCTGTGGCGGCTATGGGATGTGCTGGCCGCGCGATGGCGCCTACAACGCACACGCGCTTGACCGTGCCGGGCAGCATGCACACGCGCGCGAATTTCATGACTGGGCGTTGCGTGTGCAATCGCCAGAGGGTGGTTGGTACCAACGCTACTATGCCGATGGAAGGCTGGCACCAACCTGGGGCCTGGTCCAGTTTGATGAAATCGGCGCTATCGTATGGGCCATCTGCCAGCATATAACACTTACAGGCGATAGCGATTACGGGCGCGCCGCCTTCCCGCGCCTCCTGCGCGCCTGCGAGTATATGCAAGCCGCTCTGGATGCCGAAACCGGGCTGGCGCCGATCACAAAAGACCTGTGGGAGGAGCGCGATGGCATCAGCACCTATGCCTGCGCAAGCACCTGGGGCGCCTTCCACGAGTTATCGCGCCTGGCTACGATGTTGGGAGAGACGGCGATAGCTGAGCACTGGTCCACACTTGCCAGCACGCTCAAGCTCGCCATAGAGACGCACCTCTGGGATGGCAAGCAGAGACGCTTCTTACGCGGCATCAAGCTCAAGCTCTCTACGCAGGTCTACGACATTGAGCGCGCCGGTCGGCAAGCTGAGCCTCACAAAGCGGAGATACAAGCCGTCAAGATGGGGAGGTTGACGCACTATTTCCAGCGGCGCGACCTCGTGATCGATACAGCAATACTGGCCCTGAGCGTCCCCTTTGGTGTATTCTCAGCGGATGACTCGCGCATGCGCGCCACGGCCGAGGCAATAGCAGAGCATCTGACAAGTCCTGTGGGCGGTATCCTGCGTTACGAAAATGACCTGTATCGCGGCGGCAACCCCTGGGTGATCTGCACGCTCTGGCTGGCATGGTACGATCTGCTCGCTGGGAACCAGGAGCGCGCCCTTGCGCTCTACACCTGGGTGATGGAGCACCGCACAGAGCTTGATCTGCTGCCTGAGCAGGTTGATCGCACGACAGGCAAGCCCTGCTGGGTTGTGCCTCTAGGCTGGTCGCATGCCATGTTTCTGCTGGTATCGCACGAGCTAGCCGAGCGCGGGCTGTTGCCATCGTAGCGAACATATTCAGAGCACCTGCTGAAGCCTGGCGACAAAATGCAGCCAACCATCGAGATGTTCCTGGCGCGCCTGTCTATCCTCCTCAGAGTCAGAGTAGGGTCCATGAGTGATCGTCATCTTCGTGCCAGCAGGGGCCAGCGGCTCGAAGGTGACGGTAACTTCTTTGGCCAGGCTATAGCGCATATGCTCCCACTGCCAGGGAAAAGCCAATCGCTGGCCCGGCTCGAATGTGGTGTAGCGGCCCCACAGATGCCAGTTCATTTTGGGCCAGGAGAGACGAAAGGCCCCACCTGACCGTGGCTCGATCTCTGCCTCGGCAGGCCACCACGTACAAACAAGGTCTGGCCGCGTCCAGTAGTCGAAAAGCATCCCTGGCACACAACGTGGCATCTCTTCTACAAGCAATAGCGTCGTAGCAGCCGTCGGGAGCTGAGTCATTGGCATAGATTTTTCCTCTCGTAGCAATCACGCCCGGCCCGTAGCGCGTGGCTTGCCTCGCCACCCTGGT
>JALYVR010000374.1 GCA_030853145.1 Chloroflexota bacterium
CGTCACTACGATGCGCTAATAAAAAATGCCAGCCCGCAGTGCCGCCTCAGCGATGAGGGCCGCGCGCTCGCCGCGTGTCACCAGGTAGCCCACGCGCCGCGCCGCTTCACGCCCGACCATGAGATGCGCCTCTTCCTCAAAATCGCCCAGGCCCAGCATATCGCCTAGCACCGCGATACGCCGACCCGCCGGCAACGCCCTGAGCGCCCGCAGGCCCGCGATCACCGCCGCCGGCGCCGCGTTATGGCTATCATCCAGCAGCCGTGAGCCGCAAATGCCGGCCAGCGGGTTGAGCCGCCCCGGCAACGGCCCCACGTTCGCCAACGCCGGCAGCATCTCCTCCGCGCGCAACCCGCAAATCTGTCCCACAGTGTACGCCGCCAACAGCGTGGAGGCATGATGCGCCCCCAACAACCGCGAATTAAACCGCCTTACCTCGCCGGTCATTTCGTGTAGGGGCGCCGCTGGCCTGCGCCCCTCCCCTGGCCCACGCCCCTCTGGCCCGCGCCCCTCTTCTGGCCTGGGCCACCCGCCTGCCTCATCCAACCGAAATGCCAACCCATCCCAGGCAACCTGCATATCGTATGCTGTTGAGGGGACGAAGGCAGCTTTGCGCGCGCGTATATGCTCCGTTATAGACCGGACGAGTGGATCATCGTCGTTATAGACCGCGTATCCTTCTGCCGGCAACGCGCTCAGCAGGCTCCCTAGCTCGGCGGTCAGGCGCTCAAGCGTGCCGAAATATTGCAGGTGCGTGGGACTGATGTTGGTCAGGACGCCGATGTGGGGCCGCGCGATACGACACAATTCGCTGATCTCGCCGGGATGGTCGCAGCCCAATTCTATCACGGCATACTCGTGCCGCTCTTCCAGGCGCCCAAGCGAGAGCGGCAGTCCCAGCAGGTCGTTGTAGTTCTGCCAGCTCCTGAAGGTAGCAAAGTGGCTGGCGAGGACGGTCGCGATGGCCTCCTTCGTGCTGGTCTTGCCAGTGCTCCCGGTCACCGCGATTACCGTTGGGTGCCAACGCTCCAAAATTGCCCGCACGTAGTGTTGCAGCGCGCTACGCGTATCGTCCACGGCGATCACCGCGACGCCAGCCTGCTCTAGAGCGACGAGCGCTTGCTCAGAGAGCCCAGACAGCGCGCGCCCCTCGATCAACAACCCACTTGCGCCGCGTTGCGCCGCGTCAAGCAGGTAGTCATGGCCATCGCTATGCTCGCCGCGCACCGCGACAAACAGCTCACCCGGTATCAGCTGGCGCGTGTCATGGCTGAAGCCATCGAAGCGCCCCTGCTTCCCAGCGTAGCGCAACACGCCACCAGTCGCCTGAAGCAAGTGGTCCAGATAGATCATAAAGCCTCCGCTTTCTGTGTTTCTCTATCTTACCACTTCCACTTCCTCGCGCAACCAGGGAACAGGTTACATTTCCAACCAGTTCAGGTTATGATCTTCGTTGCGTGCGCCCACAACATTCAGGAAGATATCCTCCAGGGTGGCGTCTTTGTTCTCGCCGCTGGCGCGCTCGCGCAACTCTTGCAAGGTACCCTCAGCCACCAAAACGCCCTGGTTGATAATGCCTACACGGGTACAGAGGCGCTCGACCACCTCCATGATGTGCGACGAAAAGAAGATCGTGGTGCCGTGGCGCGTCAGCTCTTGCAAGATATCGCGTATGACGCGCGAGCTGATGGGATCGATACCCTCGAAGGGTTCGTCGAGGAAGAGCACCTGCGGCCGGTGAATAAGGGCGGCGGCCAGGGCCACCTTCTTGCGCATGCCCACCGAATAATCCACGACAAGCTTATCGGCATCATTGCTGAGGTCCAGGACGCGCAGGAGTTCGCTGGCACGTCTCTCAATGTCTGCGGCGGGTACTTCATACATATGGCCGGCGAAGATCAGGAACTCTCTTCCGGTCAGGCGCTCATAGAGGTTCAGGTACTCAGGCAACACGCCCATAAGCGCACGAGCCGAGAGTGGGTCGTGCCAGACATCAACGCCCGCGACCCACACCGAGCCGGTTGTAGGGCGCAGCAAGCCAGTCATCATCTTGATGGTCGTACTTTTACCGGCTCCATTGGGTCCCAGGAACCCAAAAAATTCGCCACGTTGCACGCTCAAGTTCAGATGCTGTACGGCCACCTTCTGCCCGAAAGTGCGCACAAGATCGCGTGTTACAACGGCGGGCACTCCACTTCCGGGAGAAATCATATCCGGCCGCGGCATCGTCCAATCCACCGTTGACGATGAGTTCGGTTCAGAAAGCATTGCTTGTTACCTCACCAGTCTGCGTTATTGCAAATTTCTCGTGTATATAGCTATTTGCTATATAAGCTATACCATGTAGTCATGCTTTTTGTCAAGTTCCAAAGGCTAATGGGGCATTCCTTCTATCTAAACGCATAGCAAGCGTTCATACCAAATGGGCAACTTTTCTCTGGCCATGTCAAATGGAGAAGCCCTACGTGTGTGGAAGCAAGTATCTCGATGTTCTATGGGATTAGGGGTGGGCATGTTTGCAGTAGATAGCACTCTGGACGCACGTAGAGGCTATGGCTTCGGCTCCTCTTCGGCTCCTCTTGCCCGCCGACAATGCCCGCTGATAATGCCTCGCCCACGTGGCCAGGGCGCGGCTTCGGCTTGCCTCATCCGCGTGGGCTGGGGAGGCGCCGAGGGATGGTACTTTCAGGGCCAGCATGTTGGAGGGACGGGGTGGTCCCGCGGGACCCCAGCCGGCGCGAAGCAGGCGTGCCAGGAGGTAATGCACGCCCCACTGGACAGCTCCGGCCATATCGCCGGGCATAGACAGGCTGATGTGTCCGTATTCGAGGTCGCCGACACTATCTTCTGCTGTGCATTGGCGATTGAACGAGCCATCCGCGTTATAGAGCGCCATAATCGTGCCGAAGGGGAACTGGGTCGTCGGGACCGCGCAGGCGCCCATATAGGTCCAGTTGCCATCCGCCATCACGCCTTCACTGGCGTAGGCGGTCACCTTCACGCTGATGAGCTGGGTCCCGCTTGCAAAAGCATTGACCAGCACCTGCGAGCCTGCACCAAGAACGATGACCAGAAAACCCAAAGCCAGGATTCGTATACGCCAGGCATCTCTCCAATTGAAGGTACGCTCAAATATAGTAAACATAGTTTCTCCTTGTGCTCTCGCTGCCGGCCGCGCCACTATGAGCGGGATCGGGTCTATCTGATAGTTCCAAAAAGTCTCGCGTTCTCTTGAGCGCTGGCTTTCTGGGAAACAGACCCGCAGTTTCGCTTTGCGGCGGCGCTTGGCACGATCACGCTTGTGACGGGCTCGCAGGTCTTTGTGGAACGAGCCATAATGCTTGCCGGTACTCGTCGTCACAAAGTTCGCGATCCCGGCATCAATGCCAACAATAGGCGCATCCGCAACGGTCTGGATGCGCACGTCCTCATCGTAAGAGAGGGTGAGCCACCACACCCCATCTCGCTTATTGAGTTGCACACTACTGTTGAGCTTCCTCACCTGCCGGGTCTTGGGGTCGGTAAGGGCTTCTTTGTGATAGGCGGCCAGTTTGACCGGAACCTGAATCGGCTGACCTTTCTCAAGCGTGCTGATGCTCAGCCAGTAGTCATAGGTCGAATCGCGAGACGGTTCCACTTTGACATTGGTCTGAAGACAGGGTTCGCGCAAGCTCGGCACGTTCCATTCATGCCACTGAGGCTCTGTGGCGGGTGCGTCTGGAGTCCCATTTGTGTGATGCACCTGATACCTCTTCATACTGCGTGAAACAGTCACGCCTGCCATACGCGTAGCCTTCGCGAAAATCCTCGGTGTGGAGCACAACCAGGGTGGTCGCCTCAGGCCGCAAGGTGCCAGCAGGAGTGAGTACCCCACCATGCAGCATGCCTACGAAAAAGCCGAGATTGTAGCGTAACGACGCTTCATGACAACCGTCAAAGGGGTGCGTCTGGGCATACATCTTGAGATTGTTCGCCAAGTAATGCTCAGGCAGCGGGCCTTGGACTTCGACTTCGCCATGCTCACGCCATCCAAACAGCCGCCACCGCACGCCGATGATGTACCGTTCGGCAAAGGTGGCACTCTGGATCTCGATCAAGAGCGTGATGTGAAGCTTCTGTGTGATTTGTAAAGGTGCCATGGTTCAAGCTATAAATCGCTATATTTTCAAACACTAGTTTCCATCGCCTTTAGTTGATCCACTCGCCGGGAGCTTTGATGCGCACGCCGCCATCTCGCTCGTGCATCACCTGGGCATCGCGGGCCATGCGGGCGCGTAGCTGCGACAACGACGTGCGGTGCCAGTACGCGGCCGGGAAGAGGCCGATACCGAGCGTGAGTGGGGCACCGATCTCGGCGCGGTTGAAGCTCAGTCCTGGCGGCAAGTGGAAAGGAATGGATTTCAGGATACCGACGCGCAAAGCCAGGACGGCCGCGAAGATCGCCAGTTCAATCAGGCCAGCCACGACATAGGAAAGCACTTCACTGATATGTCTCTTGCGAAAAACCACAGCCAGCGCGGCATTCAGGATGCACAGGCAACCTGCGACTACCAGGATCACAGTGATTAAAATGTTTGTCAAAGGGGCCTCCACCAGGTAACGCCAAGGTTACCCCTGTATAGTATACACTCAATGATACGCAAGCTGCAGATCTGTAAAAGCCACTTCGGTGCCTTTCAGATTGACCAGCATCCCCACCACGCCGCTGGCGATCGAATTCTCCTTGACAGTGCCCATCTGTTTGTCGTTGACAGTGAGGGTAAAGTGGGAACCATCCACGAAAATCTTCACAGTATTCACTTTATTCGGCCCCTGCCCCTGATGGAACTCTTTGCCGAAGGGGTGGTGCCAGAGATCTGTCCAGGGAGTGGCCTTCGATCCCCAGGTATCATCGTACTTCCAGAACTGGTACTCGCCACCTTTTTTATTGACGATCTCAAAGGTATAGAAACGGGTGATGGTCTTCCCATTTTTAGCCTGCGTGCTATAGCGTATGATCATGCCGAACTGGTTGTTAATCGAGGAATCGTTGCCTTTGATCTCCTCCATCGTCAGGCTATACGCGAAGGGCTGGCTCATGATGGTAGCTGGCGCATCTAGCATAATCGCAGGGGCGCTGCTATTGGCATCGTTATCGGTGATATGGTACGCGCCATTCTCAAAGACATAGAGCTTCGATCCACTGGTAGAGACCGGCCAGTTATGAATATTCTGGCTCAATGGATCTGAAAGGATCGTATTGGCGTCGGCGGTCGCCTGCACCTGCCCCGTGGCTGTGGCATTCACATTGGGTGTTGCCGCTGTATGGGCGGTGGGAGCGGTGTGCGATGTGCCGGCGTGAGAGCGCGCGAACCAGAAGACGCCCACGGAGCTCACGAGCACCAGCAGCAGTGTGACAATCAGCGCCAGCGCCTGCATGCGTTTGCTCAAGCGCGTATTCACGAAACTCTGGGCCTTCGTCAGAGGAGTTGGCTTCACCTCCGCCGGTGGTGCCGGTTTCGGGGCATCACCGAGCACGGGCAGCAGGCCGGTGAGGTAGCGGCCAGGCTGGCCGGCGACGGGAACCTGCAC
>JALYVR010000375.1 GCA_030853145.1 Chloroflexota bacterium
CTTCAATGCGGGAGGACATCATGCACTACACAGATCAGGATCTTTGTGCCGGTAACCACTTTGTACAGATATACTCCATGGTCATTGCCTGCCCTCCTTGTGGTTCTCTCTGTTCTCTATTATATTTACTGATGGCGGCCAGCGCTTGCTTTTCAGTGATGTGATACTGTCGTACGAGCGCATCAACTTGTGACTCGGCGGGAGGATTAGTGCGCTTGTGCTCAATCTCCTTGCCCTTGCTCAGTTGTAGATTAGGGCCGCTGATATCGTACAGGTTACTGTACTTCTCGTCGGCCAATCGTAAATGGTAGTTCCCGTTGCCAACCGCTAGAGAGATGTGCGGCTCCGGGTCTGCGTCGCCAGCGATGCCACCAAAGCCGCCACGATGAACACTAGCCGTGATGCACCACTGTTCTTCAAGCATCATGCGCAGAAGGTCTATGGCCGGTTGTTGTGCCCGACCGCTGGAGGCCGCGTCATTCAATATCTCTACGACCTCTTCCATTGAGATGCTGCGGGTGACGGGGCAGTCCTTATTGCCCGTAAAGAGGGCCTGGGTCTGGGTATAGTTGTCGTAAATTTGTTTTTTCTGCGCTTCCTTAAGGTAGCTTCCCATGGTTCATTCCTTTCATGCTATAGACTATTGATTAGTCTGTATACCATAGAGCGTTTCGGGGTCTCTTCCACTCTGACAGAGCACCCCAGAGGCTGGGACGAAGCAACTTGTGTCGCGCTTCCCCTCTGCTCTATTACCAGTGTAGTAGAAAGAAGCGCTAGATAGAATGTCAAGCAGTAGTCAAGCAATAGTCAAGCACGAGCTATTCCCTACGTGAATGCGATCATAAATATCGTATGATATGCTGTGGAGTCGGATATCTCCTGAAAGCGTAGAGGGGCGATGGCTTATGAATCGTTCTCCATCAAGAACCACCAGAATACTCTTTTGTTTAGGAACAGTGGCATTTTTTTTACTCGGTATTATCCTGCTATCTCTCCTTGTTATCGGTGTATTTTCAGGACGTATTCCAGTCGGGCCGCTTGAGGCAGTATTTGGGTCCATCATGGCCCCCGTCTTCCTCTTTTCTAGAATCAAAAAATTTCGCGAGAGGCGTAGAAATGGGCGGCAAATAACCTGGTATACTCAACCCGGTATGCTTTTTGCTCTTGCATGGCTGCTTGCAATTCCAGGCTTTATCATCAACCTGGTGGCCACTAACGATACCCTCGATATCGTCGCACTTGTAACTTTCATTCCCTCAATCCTATTGGTTTTAGTAGCCATTTTTTTCCTTATTAAATGGCTCATGAATCCTTTCGCCGATTGAGTGATTTGAAATTCGCTGGAGGGAAGATTATCCCTCCGTAGGACGTGGCCTCTCTTGTGGTATCGCGTATTGAAATACACGAGTGCATAAAGGAGCAACGTTGATGGCAACTGAAACGCGTAGAGGAGATGGCTTGTCTCGCCCGCTCAATAACCTTCAGGTAAGAAAAGGGCCTGGCTGGCTCTACGCTGTGCTCAGCAAACCCAGATCGTTGCGCAGCCGGCTGGCGCTCTGGAACGCGCTCGTCATTCTCCTGACCCTCCTGCTGAAGGGTCTTGTTGTGTATCAACCGGTGACCTCTTTGCTGGTGCTTGATTTAGATAGCCGCTTACAGGCACAAGCGAGCAAACTTGAAGCCGCCGCGCTCGCAGCCTCACTTTCGCTTCCGATGTCTCGCACGAGTTGAGAACGCCGCTCACCGCGATTCAAGGTCAACTCGACGTGCTGTTGCTCGACCGGGAACTGAAAGACGAGGTGCATACGGATTTGCAGCAGGTCAGCGCCGAACTGCGCCGCCTTTCGCGCCTGGTGACCAATCTGTTGACCACCACTCGCGCTGAGGCCGGCATGCTCCCACAACCCTATGCCCACGGCGCCCAGGCGGTTGAACTGGATTTACTGGTGGTAGAGATAGCACGCCAGGCCTGCTTCTTGAATCAGCAGAGTACATTGAAGATCACAGAACTTGAGCAGATATACATACCGGGTGATGCTATTGCTGTGCTTAAGAGGGTATAATTTTTGTATCGTATTACGATACAAATACGTGTTATATAGAGAGGGCGTTGCGCTCAGCTATTTTAATCACCCAACAGGAGTGTATAATATGCACCTGCATCTCGTACTGGCATCGTTAGGTTTTCCGCTCTGGATACGTCTCACCCACTACATTAACCTGCTCTTCATAGGCCTGTTGATTCGTAGTGGCATCCAGATTGCGGCGGCGCATCCTCGCCTGTACTGGAATGATGGCTGCGATCCCAGTACTGCCTGGCTGCGACTGACGAAGAGGAAGGTACCCAAAGACACGCTGTATACCTCGATGGACGACGAGGAGCCAGTTTCACCGTTGTTGGCCCTGCCGGGGAGGGACAACCTGGGACTGGGCCGCCACTGGCACTTTTTCTCTATCATCTTCTGGGTGCTCAACGGCCTGGTATACGTCGTACTGCTCTTCACGACAGGCGAATGGACGCGGCTGCTGCCAACATCCTGGTCCATCGTGCCGCGCGCCTGGGAGACGCTGCTGACCTACCTGACATTGCACATCCCGCCGGCGAGCGACTTCACGCCCTTTGATCCATTGCAGCAGTTGGCCTACGCGGGCGTCGTCTTTCTGCTGGGACCCTTCATGCTGCTGACGGGAGCCGCCATGTCGCCGTCGATCGAGGCGCGCTTCCCCTGGTATATCAAGCTCTTTGGAGGCCGTCAAGCGGCGCGCAGCCTGCACTTTTTGAGCCTGCTGGCCTTTGTCCTTTTCATTATAGTGCATACGGCGCTTGTGTTGATTGTGCATTTCCAGGACAACATTCGCAACATCGTCCTGGGCAGCCCGCAGGCGAATTTCGGTTTTGCCGCCACGATTGCGGTCAGCGCGCTGATCATAGTCGCGGCTATCTACGCCTGGGCCTCGTGGCAGACGCTGCGCGCGCGCCGGCAGATGCAGCACGCGCTGGGTACGCTGGTAGACCCGGTGCGCAAGATGCTTCTGCACCGCGAAGTATCCAGGCAGCGCTACAAGCAGTCGGATATCTCAGCGTATTTCTGGGTCAACGGCCGTCCGCCTGAGACCGAGGAGTACCGGCGGCTGGCGCAAAATGACTTTCGCGATTGGAAACTTGAAGTATCCGGGCTTGTCGTCAATCCCATGGCTTTCACGCTTCAGGACCTGTGTAACCTACCCAGTCAAACACAGATCACCAAGCACAACTGCATCCAGGGCTGGTCCGGCGTTGCCGAGTGGGGTGGAGTCTCCCTGGCTGAGATCATCAAGCTGTGCGGCGCGGAACCTGAGGCAAAGTACGTGGTCTTTACCTCCTACCAGCAAGGGAAACAGTCGGTGAAGCCTGAACTCAAGGAGGCGCTGGAGCATACCTACTACGAGGTCATCGATAGGGAACTGGCCGAGCATCCCCAGAGCATCCTGGCCTACGAGATGAATGGCACCTCACTACCCCTGGAGCATGGCGCCCCCCTGCGCCTGAGAGTGGAGACCCAGCTTGGTTACAAGATGGTGAAGTACCTGCGCTCCATTGAATTTGTGGCGGATTACAGCCACATCGGCGAGGGCCAGGGGGGGTTCCGCGAGGATTTCCAGTATTACGGCAAGGGGGCAGAAATATAACCTCTTGAATTGTATATCGTTTAGTGGCTGCCGCTGCCCGGTGCATATCCTGGCAGCCGGCACAGAGAAGAAAGGTTGAGTACGTTATGGCTATCAAAGTCAGTGATTTTATGTTGCAGCGGCTCGTCGAGTGGGGTATCAAGCGGGTGTACGCGTTTCCCGGCGATGGCATCAATGGCTTTCTGGGCGCCTTTGATCGCATTGGCCCGGAGGCGCTTGAATTTGTGCAGACGCGCCACGAGGAGATGGCAGCCTTCATGGCCTGCGCGCATGCCAAGTACACCGGCGAGGTCGGTGTGTGCATGGCGACTTCAGGGCCGGGCGCCATTCATCTCTTGAATGGCCTGTACGATGCCAAGATGGACCACCAGCCGGTGGTGGCCATTGTGGGTCAGACGGCGCGCACCGCCCTTGGCGGCAGCTACCAGCAAGAAGTTGATCTGATCAGTTTGTTCAAGGACGTGGCGGGCGAGTATGTACAGATGTTGTCCACGCCGGTGCAGGCGCGGCACTTGATCGATCGTGCCGTGCGCATTGCCAAAGCGGAACGCACCGTCACCTGTATCATCGTACCTAATGACACGCAAGAACTGGAGGCCGTCCCTGAGCCGCCGCGCATGCACAACACTATTCATTCCAGCACCGCGTATTCAACGCCCTACGTTATTCCCACCGACGAAGATCTGCAACGGGCGGCAGTCGTGCTCAACAGTGGGAAGAAAGTCGCGCTGCTGGTGGGAGCCGGCGCGCTCAACGCCACCAGCGAGGTGATCGAGGTCGCCGAACTGCTGGGCGCCGGTGTGGCCAAGGCGTTGCTGGGGAAGGCCGCCGTGCCTGACGATCTGCCCTATGTGACCGGCTCCATTGGTCTGCTCGGCACCAGGCCCAGTTGGGACATGATGAACGAATGCGATACCCTGCTGATGGTTGGCACCAGCTTCCCCTACTCCGAGTTTCTGCCCAAGGCGGGCCAGGCGCGGGGCGTACAGATCGATATCGATGGACGCATGCTCGGCATTCGCTATCCCACCGAGGTCAATCTCGTCGGCGATAGCGCCGCATCGCTCAAAGCGCTCATGCCCTATTTGAAGCGCAAAACGGATCGCTCATGGCGCGAAAAGATCGAAGCCGGAGTCAAAGAGTGGTGGACGCTGATGGAAGAGCATGCCATGAATAGCGCGCAGCCTCTCAACCCTGAGCGCGTCTTCTATGAACTCGGCAAGCGCCTGCCAGATAACTGTATCCTGGCCTCAGACTCGGGCACCTCGGCCGACTGGTACGCGCGCCAGCTCAAGCTGCGCAGCGGCATGCTGGCCTCGCTGTCGGGCAACCTGGCCACTATGGGTCCAGGCGTCCCCTACACCATCGCCGCCAAGTTCGCCCATCCCGACCGCGTGGTGATCGGCCTGGTCGGCGACGGGGCCATGCAGATGAATGGCATCAACGGCCTGATCACGATTGCCAAATACTGGCAGCGCTGGAGCGATCCCCGGCTGATCATCCAGGTGCTCAACAATCGCGAGCTGAGCCAGGTGAGCTGGGAGATGCGCGTGATGGAGGGTGACCCCAAGTTCGAGACATCGCAGGACATTCCAGATTTCCCGTTCGCGCAGTACGCGCAGATGTTGGGCCTGAAGGGCATCCGCGTGGATCGCCCGGAAGACGTTGGACGCGCCTGGGATGAGGCCCTGGCCTCCGACCGGCCCGTCGTCCTTGAGATGTATACCGACCCCAATGTGCCACCCCTGCCGCCGCATATCACCATCAAGCAGGCGCAGGGCTTGACTAAGACGCTGCTGAAGGGCGATCCAGACGAGGCCGGCATCGTGAAGGAATCCATCAAGGGCGTAATCGAAAATATTCTGCCCCACAAGGGATAGGCCAGGCGTCCCGTAG
>JALYVR010000376.1 GCA_030853145.1 Chloroflexota bacterium
GATCGGGACGGCGAGGCAAGCCACGCCCTACGGGGATGGACAATGCGTGGGCTATGCTCCATCTTCAATAATGCAGCGATGAATAAAATGCAATTTATGTAAAAGATGTGCTACACTAGAGATAATAGCTATCTCTGGAGGGAACCATGTCCGCCATAAATGCTGACGAAGTAAGCTATCAAATCCAGTATGGGCAACCGCCTGATGACTGGGCAGTTTTCCGTCCACCAAGATACCCACGAGTACTGCTGATTGTTTATAGCCTGGGCTACATTATCGCTTACCCTCTCGTTTGCACATGTGTGCTTGCGATTCTGTTCGCCTTGTGGATTCAACCCGGATTGGTACAATCGAGCTTCTGGCCCATGTATACCACCTACCCCATTCTGGTTGTTATTGTAGCGGCATTCCCATTCTTCCTGATGTGGCTCGTTTGGCGGCTCGAAAAACGTGATCGCGATACCCTGATCGTGTTGCTGCCAGAAGGCTTCATCCAATACAAACCCTGGAGCAATGAGAGGAAACGGCGTGCGAAGGTTATTGAGTACGCCCATGTAGAAGCGATTATGTGCCAGAAGAAGCTGGCCGGTATCGTCGTCAACATCAGCGGCAAAGATGGGAATCAGGAAAAGGTGTTCATCACCTGGAAATATGGTGGTAGCTCGCCTGACGCACTGGTGCATCAGGAAATTGCTCACCGGATCGTCAACGATCAGTGCAGTGTGCGCGAAGGTACGACGCCCGAGGGAAATACCAAAGCCGGAGATCAACAGCTACCCAACGATAAATGGCTGCGCGAGGGGAAGGTTTCCCGCCGTGTTCTCCTACGCATCTCCACAGGGCTGGCCATTGCGGCACCTTTAGTTACTTTAGTTGGAGCGGCGGTGGAGACCGTTCATTGGGATTCGCGTACCCTCTTTACTGATAAGGGCCATACCAATGCCGTCCACTTTGTCGCCTGGTCTCCTGATGGCACACGCATTTCTTCGGCAGGATGGGATCGCGTTGCGCACATCTGGAATGGAAATGCCGGTGGTTTACCTCTCGTAACCTACCAGCAGGACAGCGACGGAGTCAGTTCGGCTGCCTGGTCTCCCGATGGCAAACTGCTTGTCTCGGATGGAGATAAGGGTCTACTCCATATCTGGGAAGCCTCCACAGGCAAGATTCGTTTGACCTATACAGCGCAGCAAGCAGATGGTCTTTCTCTGGGCTTCTCCCCTTAGCCACCCTTATGTGCAGTACTTTGTCAAGCTTCATACATAACGAACACCTCTACTATACGACAGGACCAGGAGGCTCGCTCATGCCACAGATTACCATTCTCGGCGCCGGTAGCACCGTATTTGCCCGCCAACTGATGACCGATATCCTGCACATCGAGGGGCTGGATGAAGGCAGTTTCGCGCTGGTGGATATCGATGCTGAGCGCCTGGAGCTGGCGCAGCAGATCGCTGAAAGGCTCATTGCGCTCAGCGGCAAGCCCTGGCATGTACGCGCTTCCACGGAGCGGCGTGATATGTTGCCAGGGAGCGATTTCGTCATTAATACCATCGAAGTTGCGGGCCTTGCCAATGTGCGCCATGACTTCGATATTCCCATGAAATACGGCATCAATCAGTGCATCGGCGATACCATTGGCCCCGGTGGCATCTTTAAGGCCTTGCGCACTGGACCCGCCTGGCTCGCCATCTTGCGCGACGCCGAGCAACTCTGCCCACACGCCTGGGTGCTCAACTACACCAACCCGATGTCGATCCTGACCCTGGCGGCCCTCACCGGCACCAGCATGCGTACCGTGGGCCTATGCCACAGTGTGCAGGGGACCTCGAAGCAGTTGGCATACTACCTGGAGGTGCCGTACGACGAACTGGAATGGTGTTGCGCAGGGATTAACCATAATGCCTGGTTCACCACGCTCAGCCACCAGGGCCAGGATCTGTATCCCCGCCTGCGAGAGCGCGCGCAGGTGCCAGAGGTCTACGAGTGTGACCCGGTGCGCTTCGAGTTCATGCTGCACTTCGGCGCGTTTGTCACAGAGAGTAGCGGCCACTTCTCGGAGTACGTGCCCTATTTCCGCAAGCGGCCCGACCTCATTGAACGCTATTGTCGCGCGGGCTACCTGGGTGAGACCGGCTTCTACGCGAACAACTGGCCGCGGTGGCGCGCAGGCAACGATAGCACCATCCGCGAGATGCTGGCCGGCACGCGTGAGATTCCCTTCGAGCGCAGCCACGAGTACGGCTCCTATATCATCGAGGCCATGACGCTGCGTCGTCCGCAGGTGATCTATGGCAACATGTACAACACTGGCCTCATCGACAACCTGCCCGCCGGCTGTGTAGAGGTCGCCTGCCTCGTCGATCAAAACGGCGTGCAGCCCTGCCACTTTGGGCCGCTACCCGAGCAACTGGCCGCGCTCAATCGTGCTCACATGGCGGTGCATAGCTTAGTGTGCGAAGCCCTGCTCAGCGGAAATAAAGAGGCGGCCCGTTACGCCCTCCTGCTCGATCCATTGAGCGCGGCAGTCTGCTCTCCGGGCGAGATCAGCGCGCTTTTCGACGAGATGTGGCAGGCGCAACGGGAGTACCTCCAGCCCTTTGAAGAGTCCTGCTAAATCGCTATTGCACCGTTAGCCCGCCATCGAGGACCAGCACGGCGCCTGTCATGAACGAAGACTCGTCGCTGGCCAGGAAAAGCGCGGCGTTGGCGATCTCCTCTGGCGTACCCAGGCGGCCAAGTGGGATGATGCTGCCAAGTTTTTGCAGCGCGCGCTCCGGGTCGCGGTGCGTCGAGACCATAGACTGCACCATAGGAGTGGCGGTGAAGGCGGGGGCCAGGGCGTTCACTCTGATATGCGCGCGGGCCAGTTCGAGGGCCGCGGTCTTCGTCAGGTGGATACAGGCGGCCTTCGAGGAGGCGTAGGCCACGTAGCCAGGGTTGCCGACTACTCCCGCGACGCTGGCCGTGTTGATGATTGAGCCACCCTGGCCGGCCTTCAGCATGGCGGCCGCGCCGTATTTAATGCCCAGGAAGGCGCCCTTGACGTTGACCGCGAAGACGCGCTCCCATTCATCCTCTGCCAACTCAAGAATGGAGGTGCGTTTCTCGCCTGTGCCGGCATTATTGCACAGCACGTTGAGTGTGCCAAAGCGGTTGAGCGTCGCCTGCACTGCCGCCTCCACCTCCTGGGCGACGGTGACGTTGACCGGCACCGCGAAGGCTGTTCCACCCTGCTCCTCGATCATGCCGACGGTCTCTGCATTGCCCTGGGCGTTGAAGTCGCCTGCTACCACGCGCGCTCCCTCACGCGCGAAAAGCAGGGCCATTGCCCGGCCAATGCCGCTTCCTGCACCAGTCACCAGGGCTACCTTGCCCGTGAGTCTCTCAGCCATTGTTTGCCGCCTTTCTGTATCCATAACGTACTCGCTAGTTGCATATATACTACTACAAGATGCCGGATTATACCAAACAAGACTTCGCCAGATACCTTTCATGCAGGTGCCTGGATCTTATTTTGGGTGTTGCGTTTTCACCTTTCATCCGATGTACGCTTGTGAAAGGGGTCAGCAGGAGGAAGGAAACATATGCAACAGGAACCGGCAGGCACAGAGCAGACACTGGCTACGACCGACCCGACTTTCTACCAGCAACACGCGTCGGCCATTTTCACCTATATTTACCACCGGCTACCATCACGGCAGGATGCCGAAGATATCATGCTGGAGGTCTTTGTGGCGGCACTCCTGCATCACAACCTTGCAGGCTTCTCTCTCGGAGAGCAGCAGGCGTGGCTGTGGAAGGTGGCACGCAACAAAATTGCCGACCATTACCGGCGGACGCTGTCCCTGACCTTTCTTCCTCTGGAGAACGCTCTGGATGTCGCTGCTGCTGACTTGACCCCTGAGCAACAGGTCATCCGACGTGAAGGCTATGAGCGTCTCTATCGCGCTCTGACCCGTTTGTCACCTCTGGAACAGCAAATGATCCGCCTGCGTTTCTTGGGCGGGCTGCGCTTTGCGCATATCGCAGAGATTCTGAACAAGCCCGAGAATACTGTGCGCGCGCTTTTGAGTCGAGCGCTGCGCCGACTGCGTACGATCTACCTGGAAGCAGAGAGGAGTTAACCAATGCGACTACCTGATGATGCCCTTCCTGAAGAGTTGGAGAGAGGAAATGCCCCTTTCATAGAAATTGTTGGGCAGGTGTTCGGCCGCCGGGGCGAGCCACTCGCCCTCGAAGAGGTGCGCACCGAGGCCATCGCCCGCGTGTTTGAGCGCCTGCAGATGATCGAACAGCAGGCGAAGTATGAGGGAACTCAGGTGCCAGCGCCGGTTCGGGAATGGCCTGTCAGAGAACACGCAGCAGGGGATATCGGCCCGCGCAGGTCCTCCCCTCGCTCGCGCTGGCAGCCCACTTTGAACCTGATAGCTGCCTGCCTCGTGCTCTCCCTGCTGGTGGGAAGCATGTTGATGGTCTTCAACGCCATCCGGCATCAGTCAGCTCCGTCTCCAGCCGCCAGGGATAAGCAGGCCTTGATATGGGGATATAGCGGCCCCGCTGTGACGACGCTTGATCCTGCGCTTGCCAGCGATCCTTCTTCAGTGAACGCGGTCCAGCTTGTCTTTAGCAGCCTTGTGCAATCTAATGGTCAGCATTCTCTAGACGGCCGGTTTCGTCTCTGGTCACAAATGGCCACTTCCTGGGCGGTTTCAACTGATGGTCTGAGCTGGACCTTTCACATACGTAAGGACCTGACCTTCAGCGATGGAACTCCTATTACCTCGCGGGACATAGCCTATAGCCTGGATCGCGCGCTTTCTCCATCCCTGATTGACCAGGGAGGCAGTGGATTGACCTCCCTCGGCCTCATTCGCGGTGCCAGTGAACGGGCTGAGGGCAAACTTACAACGATTATTGGCACTGGTGTATTCGCTCCCGATCCCCATACAATCCGTATCCAGACAACACGTTCCTCTATTTCTTTCTTAGACGCTCTCGCCTCTCCGGCGGCTGCTGTTGTGGAAGAAAGCCTGATCGATAGGTATGGCGCAGCATGGTCAGACCATTTGAATGAGGGCGGCGCTTCCGGTCCCTTCAAAGTCCAGAGCTGGCAGCGCAACACCTCTTTCACCGTCGTGCCGAACACTCACTACCAGGGCTCCCAGGCTCGCGTGAACAAAGTAGAGTATGTTCCATATCGTGATGGAGCCAGCCTCTATCACGCTTTCCTGGCAGGGCAGGTCGATATCGCTGATGTGACCCCTGATCAATACCAGGCAGCCAGGACAAACAACGCGTTCACGGCTACCCCCAGTTTCCAGATCGACTATGTTGGGATGAATTATCTGTCCAGGCCCTTTGACAACATCAAAGTGCGCCAGGCGCTCTCGCTGGCCATCGACCGCGAAGCCTTCAATCAGCGTGTCAATGACGGGGCCTTTATTCCCACCTGTCATCTCATCCCGCAGGGCATGGAGACCTCTACTCGTGCTTTCACCTGCCCGGATCTCAAGGGTGACCCGGCGCTGGCG
>JALYVR010000377.1 GCA_030853145.1 Chloroflexota bacterium
GTGCGTCACCGTGCAGGTGTTCACAATATAGATGTCCACGCGCTCGTTAAAATCGCGTTGCACAAATCCTGCCGCGTGCATCTGTTCGCCAATGGCCTCGCTATCGGCCTGGTTGACCTTGCAACCCAACGTCGTGACCGCGAAGGTGGCCGCTTCTGTCTGTCCATGGTTCTGCATATATTCGTGTATCCAGTTATCCTTGTGACATATTCCTACGGCTTGATTATAGCGCATCAGGCTCCATCGCGGTAGAGGGCTGGCAAGGATAACTGGACACAGCAGTGACTATTGGCCGGCTCTCCAGGCAGTGACAGCCGTTTCTATGGCTTTGATGTAGGCCTGCACATTGCGCGTGATGGAGAAGCCGGGTACGGATATAGGTGATGCACGCCTGTCGAGTACGCCAATATGTTTCACTGGGCACTTCAGCATCAGGCAACCCTGCTGCGCGTTGTTCGCCCACCCACACTACATCGCGAGAGGGTGCCGCCGGGCTGGGCGTATTCCGCGCACTCCAATCGACGGCGAGATACACATCGAAGAGGCGTCTCATGCTTGCTCAGGAGCGGGCGGTGGTTCAGGAGTCGTGGCGAGCGGTAGTTCAGGAGTATCCTCCTGGCTTGTCACTACACTGCGTGCGAGCAAAGAATTGGGCAGTGAGATGGTGCTGCGCTGTCCAGCCGTGTTAGTCACCTCCAGAACAGTGTAGGCTCCAGAAGTTGTACGCACTCTGCCGCTGTACTCACCACAGGTCACGCGCTGGCCCGGTGGAAAATTCTGGCGCACGTAGTAGCCAGCAATCACATTCCGCGCCGCTTCGCGCGATCCGAAGCCGAACGTCAGCGCTATCGCTAATCCCGCAGAAGCAATGATAATCGTCAGGCTCGTCGTGAGAATGGTGGTATCCACGCCCATGGTTGAGACTGCTAAGACAAACACAAATGCCACAATCGTGTATTCGATAATTCTCCCCAGGGTTTTGCCATAGGTAATATTGACATTGTCGGCCACGCTTGTGACGGCATTGCCCAGAAAGCGAGCGAGCATTGAGCCGATAATGATGAGCAGCGCGGCACTAATGGCTCTGGGGACAAAATGGAGGATACTATCTAATAGATCGGCGACCACGGTGAATTCCATCAGGCGCACGGCAGTGGTGGCAAAGCTCAGGAGCAAGAAGAAGAACACGAGCTGCACGACTATTTCAGGTAACGCTATTCTCACGCCTAACCCGCGCATGGTCTCATGAACACCGCTGCGTTCGGCGCGTTGCTCAAGGCCGATGTGTCGAAACACAAAGCGCATAATCCAGCGTACCACCCAGCTTATGATATATCCAATAATCAGAATGATCAGGCCATTGACGAGCCGGGGAATAAAAAAAACGATGCTGGTAAAGATCTGGGTCAAAGCCTGAAGAACGGGTTGAATGCTCATGTCCTTCCCTTTTCACACCATCCAGGTGTCTTGCTATTAGACCCCTGGCTGTAAGCCAGGCGTTCTTGACGCTGCGCCTGGTCCAATAAGTGCGCCTATTATATTAAGCAGCTCCACCAGCCATAGACCAAAGGCTTTTGACGATAGATCTACCAGTTCCATCCCTGTGTGTTGCGCACGCACGCGTGCAAGCAGCCTGGCTTCAAACCCGGCCGGTATGCGCAGTTCGGCATGCTCAGCCTGCAACGAGACCAGGATTGCCCGGATCTGACGCGCAAGCTCTACTTCTCGCTGGCATTCCAGGCATTGGGGTAACATTGCTTCGGCCTCAGCCTGTAGCTCGGCTGAGAGCGTGCCATCTACCAGGTCTGGTACGAGCTGGGAGAGTTCTTCACAGTTCATCACTTGATCCCCTTTTTAATTTCGCCTTGCCGGTAGAATGCACAGAGAGCGTCAAAGAGGGCTTCCCACACAGGTGGTCGAAGATTTCCTGAAAGGCCAGCCTTGCCCGGTGAATACGCATCTTAACGGCACTGAGACCCGCCTGAAGCATGGTGGCGATCTCATCATAGCTCATATCGTCGAAGTCCCGCAACACCAGGAGCCTGGCCTGCTCGCGGTCTAACTTCTTCAGGACGCGGTTGATGCATTCGCGCAATTCGGCCTGGATGACCCTTTCCTCCGGCCCTACCTCTGACGAACGATACTCTTGCAGCGTCTCTGTCTCTCCTGCATAGTCATTATAATGACTACTTAAGGGACTGAGCGTTCGCGGACGACGTTTGATTTTATCAAGCGCATCTAAGGCACTGTTGGTCGCTATGCGATATAACCAGCTTGAGAAGGATGCTTGCTGCTCGAAGGTGCGCAGGTGATGATAGACCTTGATAAAAACCTCTTGTGTGATGTCCTCGGCCTCTTCTCTGTTGGAGACCACGCGGTACGCCAGATTATAGACATGGTTCATGTGTCGCTGCACCAATAACTCATAACTGCGGGTATTACCAGGCAACTCTCTCTTGCAGCGAGCAACTAATTCGTCATCGGTAGGCACTAACATGGTACGGAATACTCCCTGCACTCAATACATTGTTCAGTTTTAGCACTTTTTTGATCGTTGCTATTATATTTCTGTTTCCTTTTTGTGTCTAGTTGTGTGTCTCACCCGCGTAGGGATTTGGCGTGCCACAAGCGTGACCTCCACGGATGCGGCACGGCAAATCCCTACGCGACTGGTTAGACGGTATCTTTTAAAAAAAGTCACAGTCATTGATGGCGTTTCTTTCTCTAAAGTTAGATCACGCTCCTTCGCCTGCCTCGCCGTTCTTTTGCCTCTCTGATTTCACTCTCATCAAGCATTCTGTATTGTATCAAAATGTGTCATGATGTATTGTGACGTGTAGAATCGTTATGTATCCCCTCGGGTGACTTTTCTTTCTACGTGCCGTCTAAGAGGGAAGTGGGGTACAGGTACGTTAGTGTGCTGGCTTACACCCAAATTCGTCTGGAGAAAGTGAATGGAACGGAATCCCTCAACTTTTGCGCTCTTTATCGAGCAGGAGGTCACAACCCTTGCTCAGCGACAATATATTCCGAATATTGATGATGGCCGGTTTGAATTGACCGTAAAACATTCCTGGAAACGCCTTCCGCTGAGCTTTGCCGAGGCCCCTGGACACCTATGTGGTTTGGCTCTACGCATTGGCTATACGGGCAAACAGGAGACGGATCTGGCAATCTATCGCTTAAAACCAAGGGGAACAGGTGGCTATACTGTCACCCTGCCATCGCTCTATATCTTGCAGGATGGGGTCTTTGTCCTCTATGGATCGTGACGTTGTATTATGTCGATGATCTCTTCGCGGGCCAATGAGTTCTCTACTTGTATGAACAGAGGCAGGGAACTGCCGGCCACCGATGCGAGATTGCTAGTGCGATGCAACACCGGTGGCCGGCAGGAGTGCCAGCTCTATGCTTCTGCCTCTTCGGGGATCTGGTAGAGCTGCTCCAGGCTCTGGCCCTTCGCGCGCTGGATACGTTCGACGCGCTTGCTGAACTGCATAGTCGAGAAGTCAAGGTAGTCCTCGATCTTCAGGCCGAAGGGTACCTCTTCATCTTCTGGATTCATGGCGAAGAGTTCGCTGATCATGCCATGCGCATACACGAGCAGTTCATTCATGTACTCTTCGATGACGTTCCAGAGGTTGTTGTCCTGGGCTACCAGGCGCGAGAGCAGGTAGACGCCGTAGGCGAGGTGGCGCGACTCATCGCGTTTGAGATAGCCGATGCCCTGCTTCAGGCCTGGCATAATGTTGTTGCGCTCAAGCATATTGAAGTAGGCATGATAGCCGGTCTCGGCCAGGACGCCCTCCACGATCATATTATAGACGGTGGATGCGCGCGCCAGGGCCGTGGGAGATTGGTCGCTCAGCAGGGCATGCATGGTGCGCGGGAGTTCCTCGTAGAATATTTTGTGGTAGCTGGGCGTGTGATGGTGGTGAAGATCGCCATGCTCGTTGGCTACCTCGTCCAGGTAGCGGCGAAAGAACTCTGTATGCTTGGCCTCTTCCCAGAGAAATGTGGTGAGGAACAGCTCTTCTTCGATGCGGTTCTCCTGCGCGATGACCATGATCAGGGGCAGCAGGTCGAGCGTCACGCTCTCTTCGCCGGCCTGGAAGAGCGCGGTTAAGTTCAGCAGAGATTCTTTCTGCCTGTCCGTGCATTGCTGCCAGTCGAGGATGTCCTGGGTGAAATCGATGTCGCGCGGGTCCCAGATGCCCAGCTTCTTGGCCTTGTGGTATAGGCGCATGGGGAGGATGTCGTGGCGCAATCCCCTGCTGCTGGTGGTTGTGAAGCCGGCGTGAGTAGCTAATGTCATCGCGATACCTGCCTTCCTGGATAGTTGTTGTCTTTGGGTGGAAATCAGTGATGCCTGCGCTCAAATCTTGTATATATGATAGCAGGCTTTTTTAGCGAGTGTCAACGCTTCTGTTTGCACAAGCAGAGTCATCCACGTAGAGAGTACCATTTCCCCATATTTTTTGCTATACTTAGTGGGAATATTGCATGTTCCTTTATAGAACGTGCCTTGAACAACTGTAGCGCTAAAACAGGTGAGATACGTACACGTGTGTACAGTAATCAAGGAGGAGCTGGTATGACGTACGTCGTGGATGGCACATCCTCAAAGCGCTTTTACAGGTCAAACGTAGGGACTGTTCTTGTAGGCATACTTTTCCTGTGCGCCATCGCTTTAGCTGCTTGCGGGGGCGGTCCCACCACCAGCAACACGACTGCAAAGGGCGGCAGTATTTCGGTGGGACTGGTCTCAGATCCGCAAACGCTGGACCCGCTGAAGTCGGTCACGCTCTATGACACCGATGTCATGGCGAATATGTACGACTCTCTTTTCCGGTACGATGCGCAAAATGTGATTCATCCTTTACTGGTCTCATCGTACTCGTACACCTCGCCGACGGTCCTCAATCTAACACTGCACACAGGTATCACCTTCCAGGATGGCACGCCCTTCAATGCTGATGCCGTCCTCTTCAACCTCAATCGCTTCATCAATAACAAAGCGTCGCCCCGCTATTCAGATGTGGTCAGCATTGCCTCCGTGCAGAAGGTCAGCGCTGACCAGGTCCAGATCACCCTCAAGCAAGCATATGCGCCGCTGCTGGATAAGTTGAGTGGTCAGGTTGGGATGATGCTTTCACCAGCGGTCGTGAAGAAGTTGGGTACGAAGTTGGGCAATGCGCCGATCAATGCTGGCAGCGGCGCCTTTACCTTTGTCGAGTGGGTCAAAGGCGATCATGTGCTGCTCAAGGCGAACCCTCACTACTGGCAGAAGGACGCTGCCGGGAACGCGCTGCCGTACCTGCAATCTGTGCGCTTCCGTTCCATCACCAATACGTCGGTCATGTACAGCAATTTGCAAACCAACTCCATCCAGATTGCCTCGACGCTTGGTCCGAGCGATGTCGCGCAGGCCAAGGCCAATCCTGGTTTGATCTACAGGCAGGTGCCGGGACCTGGCTTTGAAAGCCTGCAGATCAATGTGTCGGCGCCTCCCTTCAATAACGTGC
>JALYVR010000378.1 GCA_030853145.1 Chloroflexota bacterium
GCAACATAGTATGTATATCTGCCAGACGGGCTTGTCAACCGCGCCCCTACGGAATGGGGTGGACTCGCGTGGCGTCTCTGTGCAGCGCCACCAGAGTCACGTCGTCCTCCTGCTCCCAATCGTTTCCGGTAAAGGCCGCCAGTTCGGCCAGCAGGGGATCAAGGAGTCCGGGGCCACCGGGGTGCGCTCCAATGAAGGCCAGCAGTCGCGGGAAGCCGAACATATCGCGCTTCCCGTTATGCGCCTCCACCAGGCCATCGCTATAGAAGAGCAGGCTCTCGCCGGGTGCCAATGTCACCTCGTATTCGTCATAACGCGTGCCAGGCAGCATTCCCAGAGGCATGCCGGTTCCGCAAAGTTCGGAGGCGCCCGTAGCCTGGCGATAATAGGGCGGCTCATGGCCGGCATTGGCGTAGTGCAGGTGTCCGCTGTGGGTATCCAGGATAGCATAGAAGCAGGTGACAAACATCCCCGATGGGATATCGGCATGGAGGAGATTGTTGACGCGCGCGAAGACCTCGCCCGGAGCTGCCTGCGCCTGGGCCGCGGTACGCAGCATGGTGCGGGTGGCCGTCATCACCAGGGCGGCCGGTATACCCTTATCAGTAACATCGCCAATCACGAGTCCCAGGCGACCGTCACCAAACACAAGGAAATCGTAGAAATCGCCGCCAACCTCGCGCGCAGGCTGATAGTACGGCGCGATCTGCCAGCCGAGGAAGACCGGCACGTCTTTGGGCAAAAAGGTGCGCTGAATGTCCTGGGCTGTCCGCAATTCCTGCTCAATGCGCTCGCGTTCAAGGGCCTGCGTCTGCTGCTCATGCACCATCTGCGTGACGCGCAGAGCAGGTGCGACTTGCGCAGCCAGCGTGTTGAGCAACGTACGATCTTTGTGAGCATACCTCTCCCCATTCGGACGCGGGCCCAGCGTCAACAGGCCAATCAGTTCTCCTTGACTGGCCAGAGGCAGTACAATGCTGGCATCCATTGTCTTCACACCCTGTAACATGGGCGAATCCAGGGGCAATCGCTCAACCTCTACCGCCCCAGGAGCGCTTAGAACATAGGCCATGAATGGATCGCTATCGGCTACGCTGATCTCGGCAGGTTCGGTCAAGGAAACAATATTCACAGGAGACTCCTGTGGCAATTGTGCATGCTCTTCACTCTGCGCCCGTACCTGTCGGCTGTTCTCCGTTCCATTAGCGTGC
Source organism: Chloroflexota bacterium (assembly GCA_030853145.1). Taxonomy (GTDB): domain Bacteria; phylum Chloroflexota; class Ktedonobacteria; order Ktedonobacterales; family Ktedonobacteraceae; genus JALYTT01. The sequence goes on from JALYVR010000378.1 coordinate 1,212, forward strand.
GCCGGCAGGTGCCCCAGGTCATACCGCTCCACTTTGCGCACCCACAGTGAGGTGACCAGGGGCTGCATGGTTTCCTGCAAAACGGTGAATAAACGCTCGCACAATTGATCAAGATTAATCTCCTCGCGCAGCGTCGAGTTGAAAGCTTCGATAGCTCTGGTGACTTTATAATCGCGACGGTTGAAACGTTGATCAATGAACTCCTGTATACGGATACGCAGGGGCGCGAGTATGACACTCCAGGCCAATGTAGTGGTCACAAGAATGAGCAGCGAGACGGGAGGACCGTGGTAACGGTAGAGCAGGCCGAATCCGGGGGTATGAATGAAGAATTCTATAGCGCTGATGCACACAAAGTAGATGAGTGTCAGACCGATGGTGAGCACGGCATACAGCAACGATCCATGGATGAGTTTGGCACTCTGGTAACGCGTTGTAACAATACTCGTGCAGGTGGGAAGCAGGAGAAAGAACCAGAGCGACAGCCCGGCTATAAGAAGCAAAGTGGCGAACGTGGCAATAATCAGCCCGGCTACGAGTTGCCACACGAGGGCATCCCACCACCTCCGCGCCCGCGTGGGGGGCTTTTTGAGCGGGCCAGATGGGCGAGCAGTTCTCGATAATATCTGGAATGTCGGCATTGTTCTCTTCCTGAACTGTCAGCATTTTAGCACATAGTCATGCTAGCAAATCTATTAAAGCTGTATCCCTGCCAGCACCTCTGGCTTCTGGGTCATTGACTCCTCGTCTTCAGATGCGCTGTCGTAGAGAGCCTCCAGGGCCTTCCAGGTCTCTTCGCCGCCAATGTGATGGACCGTGATGCCGGGGAAGCGCACCGAAGGGGCGGCATCCCCCACGAACAGGATGGTGACGGCGTGCCCGGCGCGCCTGACTCGCGCCAGGGCGTCGAGCAGGAGTTCGCTAATGCTGCTGGTGACAACGACGACGGTGGCGCCGGCCGGGAGGCGCGTGCGCTCCGCCAGGATCACCTCCTCGATGCTGGTGCCATAGTAGGATTGGATGCGGGCCAGCACCTCCATAATGCGCTTGCGCTGCTCCTCGTTGCTCGATGGCGGGATATGGATGCGGCGCCGGCTCATCATCTGCCCTATCTTCTCCTCCGGCGAGCGCTGCTCTTCCTGCTCGCGTGCGCGCGGCTCCTCGCTACTTGTGAGGCTGATCTCAGGCATATACATCATGGTGTTTGCGTACAGGCCGACCGCGTAGCCCTCGTTGATAGACCAGTCGGCAATCGAGGCGGCGGCGCAGATGGCCAGCTCTTGCAGTTCGGGATGGACGCCGTAGTCGTGGATATCCAGGCGCGGGAGCACGTTCAGAAAGAGCACTACGGTAAAGGTGGTGGTCGCCTGGTAGATTTTGCTCTGCAGCTCCATTGTGCGCGCCGTGGCCTTCCAATGGACGCGGCGCAGGTCGTCGCCGTAGCTATAGTCGCGCACACCGATCACCCGCGAAGGATCTTCCAGCAAGCGGCGAGGCGCGCGCTGATCTCCGAACGGGCAGCGCGCGGGCAGGCCAAAGCGTGTGATCGGTACTACCAGCGGATAGACCAGCAGGTACTGGATGTTGGAGATCGAGGCCTCACGCGTGACGAACCCGAAAACGTCGCCGCTGCGCAGCGTGGTTGGTCCGAAGGCATGAACACCCCGCGTGTTGCATTGTATACTGTAGTTGCGCGTGATCCGCTCGTACCAGCCTGGACTGAAGAGGCTCTCCACCACCGCCGTGTTGCTGCGTAGGCCAATGCGCGGCCGGTGGCCCTTGAAGACGAGCGTGTTGGGTATATTATCCTCAACCTCCACCCAGGGCAGCGGCAGCAACTTGGCGTTCTCAATGGAGAACGAGAGCAGCACCTGTTCGCCAAAGAGCACGCGCTGCTCGCTCAACTGGCGTCGGTAATGCAGATCGCGCAGGCAATAGGTAGACCAGGCGTCGGTCAGGAGCACAATCAGCAGCACCAGCAGGCCAATGATCACCAGCAGGGGCTGGTGCAGCGGGATACCAAGCAGGATGATGGCCAGGGCCAGGTAGTACCAGCGCTTATTCATGATTCCACCGGCACCGGGACTGTGCGCAACACATCATCGATGACCTGGTCCATCACCCGACCATGCAATCGCGACTGGCTGGTAGCGATCATGCGGTGCGATAAGACAGGTTGGGCCAGGAACTTCACATCGTCGGGGATGACGTAGCTGCGCCCATGGATGGCAGCATAGGCCTGGGTAGCCCGGTAGAGCGCCAGCGTGCCGCGCGGGCTAACACCCAGCTCGATGCCGCCATGCGCGCGCGTCGCGCGTACCAGCTCGACGATATACGCTTCAATACTCGGCTCGACGCGCACGCGGCGGATCTCCTTCTGGAGTTCCCGCAACTGCTCGTCGCTCAGCACCGGCGTCAGTTCTTGCAGTGGCTGCTCCTCTTTGAAGCGCTGCAAGATAAGGCGCTCCTCCGCTTGACTGGGATAATCCAGGCGCAGGCGCATCAAGAAGCGGTCAAGCTGGGCCTCAGGCAGAGGAAAGGTGCCTTCCAGTTCGACCGGGTTCTGCGTGGCAATGACCATAAAGGGTCGCGGCAACAGCATCGTCTCGCGCTCGATACTGATCTGGCGCTCCTCCATGGCCTCCAACAGCGCCGACTGCGTGCGCGGCGTCGCCCGGTTGATCTCGTCGGCGAGCACGACCTGGGAGAGCAGGGGGCCGGGGCGGAACTCAAATTCGCCCATCTTCTGATTGTAAAAGGTGATGCCGGTAATGTCTGAGGGTAGCAGGTCGGGGGTGAACTGAATACGCTGAAACGAACATCCAAGCGACTTCGCCAGCGACTTCGCCAGCGTGGTCTTGCCTATGCCCGGCACGTCCTCAAACAGAACATGCCCTTCACAAAGTAACACGGCCAGCAACAGATCGATGACATCTTCTTTGCCCACGATCACCCGGCTGATGCTCTGGCGGACGGAACGGGCGGCTTCCTGTACCTGGCGTATCCCATTTGTCTGTGTCATGTAACATCCTTGATAGCAGTATGATGAGAACAAACACTAAGCGGCGGCACCATCGCCTCTACTATACCATACTACGCAACGAGAGGGCAGCTTGTCACATGCGGCGCCCCGACTCGTAAGGCGTGGCTTGAAGGGCGCAGGCGAGCGGCGCCCGTACACGAAAAGGGAGATGTCATTGCAGAGCCGAAGGCATGTCGAGTTCCAAAGCGAGAGTGATCGGGACATGGCCTTACGCCTTTTGGAATATAATGTCCTGGTAGATAGAAAGCATGACTGCCCGGTCATTTCCTGTGTGATCTACCTGCACAAAGACCATCCGATCGTCGAATCGCCGTTGATCAGGAATCTGCAGAGCGGGCAGCCGATCTATCAGTTTCACTTCCTGGTCATCAAAATCTGGGAGATGAGCGCCGACGACCTGATGCAGGCGCATCTGCCAGGCATTCTGGCGCTCTTGCCGTTAACGAAGAACGGGAGAGAGCGGGAGGTCATTGAAGAGATGATCACCCAGTTACAGGCGCATCAGAAAGAGGAAGTGCTTCTCGTTAGGATACTTACTGGCCTCTCTGACCTGGAAAGAGGGGGAGGAACAGCAATGTCTCAAGAGGAGGTTCAAGATGTTGTACGAGGCGTTACGCGAGTCATGGGCCTTCAAGGAGATCTGGCAAGAAGGTGAGGAGAAGGGCCTGGAGAAGGGACGCCAGGAGGGTCTGAAGAAAGGTCTCCAGGAAGGGCAATTAGTCACGCTGCGGAAAACAGTGCTCACGCTGATCGACAAGCGTTTTCCCAGTCTCTTGTACCTGGCCCAAGGTATAGTGCCTGATATGTCGGACCCGGTGGCCCTTGAACAGGTGAAAGGTGGAAAGTGCTGAGTGCCCTTCCCACCTCACAATTACATGCCGCCGGCACCGGTTATTTGTACCTTTGTGCTGCCGGAGTGGCCCTGCTGGCCGTTCTGATCGAATGCTATCACGGTTACTCTGGCGGTGGCGCGTCTGCCGCGGATGAACACATTCACCTGCCAGTTGATGGTAGTGTTGCCGTTGCCGTCAGTGACCTGCTGTGTGCTTGTATAGAAGAACGGGGGAGTGTTGTATGTTACCTGGAGGCGGACGGTCGCTCCTGGTTCACTGGTCTGAATGCTGATTGGTACCAGGGAGTTGTTCGGCACCTGCGAGGGCAGGCCGGTGATCTGCACCACCAGGTTGCCGTTGCCTGGCTGCTGCGTTGGAATGCCGGTCGGGCTAGCCTGGAGCGCGGGTGTGCCTTGCATCGGCGGCTGG
>JALYVR010000379.1 GCA_030853145.1 Chloroflexota bacterium
CGGGCGCGCAACCACCGCAGACGAGAGCACTGGCGGTGCCATCTTCGTCGTGAGCAAAAAGCGTTGTTCTGGCCTTCCCATAGCAGGCTTACCAGGGGCGGTATTGAGCATATCAGCGGTCTCAGTGAGATGTGCGAGAGTCAGTTCTGCGCTTTTCCCCAGATAGGAGCTACGCAGTGAGCCGCGCTGGCGACGATACGCGTACCAGTACCAACCCCCAACCCGCCGCTCCTTGCGTGCGGTCAAACTTCCTGCAGGAGAAGCAAAAGCAAAAACGCGATGTTCATCCAGCCAGGCGAACCATTCCGGCGCACCAACTGGGATCGCCAGCGCACCATCATGCGTATGAAGCAGCCCCTGCTGCACCCTGGGAGTCGCGCGGGCCATACTACTCACTCCTCCAGTTCAACAAAGTTACACAGAAGCAGATTGATCTGAGGCATACGCGAGAGCGTCGATCAGGCGGCATGCCTTCCAGCTTTCCCGCCCTTTGAAGTGCTCTTGCCAATCACAAGATCTCGTCAGGCATCCTGGGAGCGCCGCTCTTTTGTGTTATCATTGCAATATAGCAACATTGCCCATGGAGTTAAAACATGAAAGCCGAAGATATCGAAAAGTATCTTTCCCAACTTGGGCAAGAATTACTGAAACGAGGCATTCAAGAGCCTATCCATCTCCTTCTCATAGGCGGTGCCTATATGTTACTGCTTACCAATACCCCACGCACCACTGACGATATCGACATTTTCTGGCTAGAGGAAGAAGAAGGACTCCAACGAGCGCTCCGTCCACTCCAGGAAGGAGTACAGGCTGTCGCAGAAGCACATCAGATCGACCCTAACTGGTTGAATTATATGACACAACTCCTCATGTATGACCTTGTGATCATTCCAGACGGGAATGTATGGAAAACCTATGGTCCACTCCATATTTATGCTCCACCTCAGGAGTACATCCTCGCCCTTAAGATATTTGCCGGGCGCGAGAAAGACATCGAAGACTGTAAAATACTCCTTGAACAAGGAACAATCACGACACGAGAACAAGCCCAATTAGTGCTTGATCGATATATATTACCTGATGCACAACAAAACAACACTGAAACAATCGAGAGGTCACTGAATATCCTCTTTGGGAAACAACACCAAGCGAAACGCGATGGAGCGGCAAAATGATATCTACTATGAAAACAGTGCAAACCATAGCACGAGCCTATCAGCACATCTGCACAGGAGAAGAGCCGTGGATTGCATTAGGCAACTTTAGGAACGCCTGGTATGGTTACGCCAAAGATTATCGAGCCGCTTTAGTCAGCGACCCGTTACTAGAACCAGAGCAACATACCACACACACCCGCCGTTGGGGTGCCTTCTGTGCCGCCTCAGTCGAATTCCTCTGTGGCTGTTATGGCGTTCCCTGTCCCGAATGGGCCTACCATCCACGATATATCCTCATCATACCCTGGTGGCCTGAACATGTCTATGATCTCTCTACCCGCAGAGAACTGATGCAGATCACCCCACTTCCTTTTGTCCAGCGTCATATTTTTTGCGGCAACCGGCTCTTCCAAAATAAGTATGAAATGAGCGCCTGGGCCCAGGAAGCAAGAGCCAAAGGCATGACCAATCCCGGAGAAATTTTCCGTTATGCTCGTCAAAAAGAAATCAGCATTCACGGAGGCTAAGTAGAGAAGGGTGTAATGGGCGAAAGGACAATGGCATGCAAACAGCTCGACAACGAGAGTACTGGCCCACAACCACATGGAAAGAGGCAGACCCTCAAGCAATGGGCATAGATCCTCTCCGATTGTCACACATGCATTCGTATATCCAAGAACGGGTACCGGGGCTTCATGGCCTGCTTCTCATTCGTCATGGCTACCTCGTCTTTGAGCAGTATTATCAGGGATTTCAACAAAAGAGCTATCATAGCATCAGTTCGGCGACCAAAAGCGTCGTCTCCATGCTTGTGGGAGTTGCGCTGCACCGGGGTCTGCTCAAAAACCTTGATCAACATATGCTCGATTTTTTCCCAGAACAGGCCTCTCGTGAGCACGATGCGCGCAAACAAGCCATCACCCTGCGCCATCTCCTTAGCCTGCAAACAGGCTTTGCAAAAGAGGTGCCCCAGGAATATTGGCGCAACCCGGTCCAGCTTGCCCTGGACTGTCCAATGGAACGCGAACCGGGGGAACAGTTTTGCTACGACAGCCAGGGAACTGATATTCTTTCAGGTATCCTCACACGGGTTGTGGGAGCAAACGCCGCCTCGTTTGCCGATACCAGCTTGTTCAAGACGCTGGGCATCTGGCGCGAAAAGGAGGCACGCTTCGCCTGGAAGCAGGGCCCACAGGGGATGCATAGCTGGCATCAAGATGCCCTGTGGGATGAAAAAGCAGGCTACTTATGGAAGGTGGACCCACAGGGGAACAACACAGGCGGTTTTGGGGCGCATTTTACGGCCCGCGAGATGGCGAAGTTGGGGTACCTTTACCTCAATGAGGGATTCTGGGATGGCGAACAGATCATCTCTCCAGAGTACATCCAGGAATCCACCCGCCCACACAGCGCAGGAGGCTGGCCCGTCCACGTTCCCTATGGCTATCTATGGTGGATTACACGACACGGAACATATGATGCCTTCTTCGCATCCGGCTTTGGAAGCAAGCTGATATATGTGATTCCTGCGTTGGACCTGATCATGGTCACAGTCGCATCCACTGAGCAAGCACGCAAGGACCCGCATCAGGAGAAAGCGATCAGAGACCTGGTGCCACGCTTCGTTCTGCCAGCTCTACTCGGATAGAAGAAGCAGGAGTCCTGCGAAAATGTCGCAGGACTCCTGCTTCACTATTAGTATATAGATAATTGCATGCTTATTTCAGTCAACAAATAATCAGAATGAGCTACTTGCCTGCATCTCCCTGCAACTTGATAGCGGCGATGATCGGATCGCTGTGGTGTTCGGCGAGGCGTAACTCAGCTTTGCGCAGATTTAAGGCGCTATTGATCAGGGCGATATGCGTATAGGCTTGTGGGTAGTTGCCGAGCGCGATATTATTGCGTGTATCGATCTCCTCAGAGAAGAGGCCCAGGCGATTCGAGCAGGTCAGCAGGCGTTCAAACAGCGAGCGGGCCTCACTGACACGGCCCTGCATAGCCAGGTTATCGACAAGCCAGAAGGTGCAGATGGTGAACGTGCCTTCATGCCCTGGGAAGCCATCCTCGTTGAGATAGCGATAGACGAAGCCATTCTCATCGGTCAGACGCTCGATAATGCGATCAACGGTCGAACGCATGCGTGGATCGTTGGGCGAGATAAAGCCAACCAGGGGCAGCAAGAGATTCGAGGCATCCAGGACGGGAACGCCATAGGCCTGGATAAAGGCGCCCAGTTCGGTGCTGTAGCCGTGAGTCAGGATATCGGCGCGAATCTGATCGCGCACATGCTGCCAGCGCGCGAGATCAGCCTCAAGGTTGAGCTGTTCGGCGGCGCGGATGCCGCGGTCGAGGGCCACCCAACACATGACCTTGGAGTACACGAAGTGACGTGGGTCGCCGCGCACCTCCCAGATGCCATCGTCAGGCTCGTACCAGTGAGCGCAGACATGCTCCACCAGCGAGCGCATCATCTCCCACATGTGCCCATCCAGTCTCTCACCGTAGCGCTCGAAGCCTCCCTGGCGCCGGTAGAGATGAATACAATCCAGCACCTCGCCGAAGACATCAAGCTGCTTCTGCAGGGCCGCGCCGTTGCCGACACGCACGGGGCGAGAGCCGCAGTAGCCTTCGAGATGCGTCAGTTCCCGCTCGGTCAGATCGCGCTCGCCGCGGATACCGTACATGATCTGCAAGTCCTCGCCATTGGAGTACGAGAGGCGCCGCAGCCAGTGCGTGAAGGCCCGCGCTTCGTCGGTAAAGCCAAGCACGTTCAGCGCATAGAGCGTAAAGGTGGCATCGCGCAGCCAGGTAAAGCGATAATCCCAGTTACGCACGCCGCCAATCTCCTCCGGCAGGGAGGTAGTGGGGGCAGCCACAATCGCGCCCGTCGGCGCGTAGGTCATCATCTTGAGCACAAGGGCGCTGCGCTCAACCAGCTCAGCGTATGGTCCCTGGTAGTTACAGCCAGCGATCCATTCGCGCCAGCAATGCAGGGTATGCGCGAGTTCCCAATCGAAGTTTCGCTCATGTAGCACCTGCCCGACCAGCTTGCGAGCAGCCTGGGCGCTGCGCCCCATACCCAGGGCAAATGACAGGCGCTCCCCCTCGCGCAGCGTTACCTGCACCACAATAGAGGGATGCATAGCACCTGCATCCTGTTCGATGCGCAACATGAAGTCGCGCAGGCGATACGCGCCCACAATGGCCAGGCCAGCATGCTGGTCTCCACCAGAGATGACGGCGCCCAGGTTATCCGGCACGAGGTAGATCTCGCTCGCTGAAGAGGCATAGTCCGGCGTCACCTTGAGCGTCATCGTGACCGGAAGTTCACCATGGGTACACTCCACGATACGCACCAGGCTATGGCAGGAACCATCCTCACTGGACCAGGTATTATTGTTCATACCGCGATAAGGCCAGGCGGTCAGCGCCTCGACCGGCATGAAGTCAGTGAGCACCACTTCGCCGGCGGTGCTGGCAAACCTGGTCTGAAGCACATTGCTCCCGCGCAGATAGCGTTGCGATCCAGGGATTGTACTATCAGTGGGGGCAACCTGAAAGTAGCCTCCCTGGCTTGCATCCAACAAACGACAAAAAGAGGCCGGACTATCAAAGTCCGGAAGACAGCCCCAATCAACTGATCCATTTGGGGCGATCAGCACGACAGAATGACAATCACCGATAACGCCATAAGAAGTGATTGGTTGATAAGTGCGAGTATCTGCGTTTGGCCCAACCATACACGCCACTTCCCTCTGTGAAACTATTTCTACAGCTCTTTCAAGATCTCTCAGTGAAATCCTTATATGAGGAGAGGACGGAGAAGACCGCCTTCTGGTAACAAGATATTAGTACCAACCCAAATAGGGGGTCCTTGTGGTGCTATCTCTTTCTTCTATCATAACTATCGAATCTATTGGACTCTATGCGTAGAGGAACGAAGGACGAGCAGGCCTCGAAAATCCCTGGTTTATTGACATACTGTGCTGGACATAATAGAGTCCAGGTGGTACTCTGTAACTAAGTGTCATGCACCGTGTCACTATGGTGTTCAGGTTAAGGCCTTACGATAGCTCACTTCGTCACAGTTTTTGGGCGAGGCTCTAGTCACTGGAGATAGGCGGTTAGCAGCAGGGAGAGACAATGAGTAAATTTCGACAGATCATGCATCACCCGGCCGGGAAAATCGGCCTGACAGTCGGGTTGATATTTGGCTTTGTAGCAGCGACAATGGGCGAGGCCAGCAAAGCATTGCTGTTCGCGGGTCTCTGCCGAGTCCTGGCAGCACGCTTTGCTCGCTAGAGCACGCGTGTAACGCCTACAATTCATGCATTAGAGAGATAGTATGT
>JALYVR010000380.1 GCA_030853145.1 Chloroflexota bacterium
CTATAACGGATTCGCGCAATAAATTGCGCCGGACGTGATAAATCGGGCCCCTACGTAGGTGGAGGTGCCTCGCCCTACGGCACGACGGCACTATTCGACTTGAGGATTACTGCTTCTACGTCGTCGAGCCCAGGGTAAGCCTTCATTGATGGCCTGCCTTTCGGAGGGACCGAACCCATACCAATCAGCGACAACCTCATCTATCTGCCGCTGAAGCGAAACACATCTATTCCAACTTGTCTGAGCCTGGAGGCTTAAGGTGTGATATCTCTGCAACCAGCCTGTAGCAGCTACGGTATCGGGCAATAGCCAGCTTTGGGCCTGGCTCCAGGTCTCATTTTCGCGCTCTGGCTCACGAAGAAAGAGATCCAATATCTGCGCAAAAGGGGCTGCATTAGGATTGTTCGTATCTATAGTACACACAAGCAGGTTTCTTGCTCTTAGCGATCTGATCCGTCCGTTAGCCGGTCCATTATTTTTCACCTCACTCCGCCCGATTAACGCGAGTATCTGTAGTTTCGGAACTTGAGTGACTGCGATCACGGCCGAAGGAGGAAGATAGACGTTACCATCATCAAATTCAGGCAGCTTCGCCCTATACAACACCACAAAACTCTTCTCCAGATCAGCCCGTTCACGAAGTAGCTCATCTGCCAGGGCGGCTAGCTGAGTTACAGGCAGGGTTTGAGGATCAGGGATGGGAACTCGCTCCAGTTCATCTTTACTTACATGGTTGTTGGTAGAAAAAAGATTCATGAGATAAGCCGTAACATTGCTATTCATGATGGCAAGGAGCGCCTTTGCGTATTCTTCTGTCACACCTTCCTTGAGTAACATGCGCCAAAGCTCATTAGTAAAAGCACGCGGTTCATCTGGTCTTCTTTCAAACCATGTTGCTATCAGGTGCTCCCTGGTATTGAGCCGCGCCACCTGTCGCAGGACGATACCGTTTTCCTTACCGGCTATCCGTTTAAGCTGTTCCAATGTCAAGGAAGCTCGTAGTGCGTCCCTTGATAAATTCTTTGTATCGCCTTGCTGGAAGGGTCTGGCCCAATCAGATGGCGAGGCAGGTAAAGGCGCAAACGCTTTTATATCCTCCCCTTTATAAATAGCAATGTCACCACGAGAAAACCTTCCGTTATCTGTTCCCACGCGCAGCGGATTTAAATAGGTGGCATTTACATCACCCTGTTTTCTATCAAAAGCTCCATCTAATAAGGTCCCTAATTGCATGCTCAAGTTAGCGCTCACCTGTCTGACATGCTGCCAAATATTCCAGATCTCCTGGCTTTGTGCAACTAACCAGTTCCCCTGCCAGATATGATTTTGTGGAACAGCTTCAATCACATGCGCTAATGGCACCCTAAATTGGATGGCCTTTGCTTCTTGAATGGTATTACCCCCGCTCACTACAATGAAAGTGTTAGGAACTGAACGCTGAAGGCGCACAATACCGACGGCTTGATCGACACCGGGAAATAGAATATCTCCTCGATAGAATCTAACCACGGCTGAAGGGCTGAAAGGTGGAGACTTGAGGAGCTTACGAATGGCACTGGCACTTTTATCGCCAAAGATGGTGAGAGGAACAATATAGATCATGTGTCCATAGTCAGCCAGGTAGTACAGGCCCAGGCGTAGAAACAACAAATATAAGTTCATATCACCTGAAAGAGCCGAGTTATAAAAACCCGTATTTCTGAACCAGCCTGCATTTAGTTCTTCTTGTTTACTACTTACATACGGCGGGTTTGAGATTAGATAGAAAAACCCTTCTGCATAATGCTGTAACTTCGCCTTAATTGGATACGCCTCATCGGCAAGTCGGTCGCTCAAGCGGTCGGGAACAGTGATTCTATCAACCTCTCCGCTGAGGTCTACGCTATCTAATATTTCACGTGGCAAATGTAGGCTATCGGTATTGTATATCTGGAAGCGCTCGACGGGCTGTACATCCTCGGTCTGTTGCAGGACAAAAAGTTCATCCAGACCTTGAATAAGCAAGTTCATCTCGACCAGATAGCAGGCAAAAGGGTTTAACTCCATACCAAAGAAGTTTGTAGAAAGATCATCGAGGTAGCGGCGCGCAAATTCCTGGTATAGTGTTGGATGATCTTGAAGCGCCTCCACGTTGGGAAGATTATGGGTAGTACAAAAAAAAGTTACCAAGGCCTGCCGGTAACGACGAGCTGCGTGAACCAGGAAGCTGCCACTGCCGCTGGCTGGATCAAGAATACGTCGTCCTATGATTTGCGGGCCTGTATATTCTAACAAATCAAGCATATACTCGACAACTTCCTGCCTGGTCAGAAAATGTCCCTTGCGATCTCGCGCGTGGCGGTCTATATATGCTTCATACGTAAAGCCGATGATATCACTCGTGATATTGTTGAAGTTGTAGCGACAGAGAAATTCAAGCGTTTCGACGAGCAGAAAGTCGTCGGGATTAAACCAGTCAAATATAGTTTGCTGGAAGAAGTGGAGATAGTAATGGCTGGCTTTACGTGACAGAATATCGCAGAAATTTTCGTTCAGGATACTAATGCCTTCCAGTTCTTTGAAATGTTTACTGACATAGCGGCTCCAATCAAGGAAGCCACCGTCACTTGCCAGGCGCGGCTGTAGAATATATTTGTCTTCTAATACGCGTACCAGCAAGAGACGCACAAAGAAGACATAGGCTACCTGTTCCGCGAAAACCTCTGGCTGGATATCCTCTTGATCACTCTGGCGTTCACTCCAAACCCGGTATGCTTCCGCGATTCTGAATAAAATCTCCTCTTCCTTCACTACTCTATCGCGCCTGGTTACAGCTTCTTGAATTTGAGATAAGGCGGCAAGCCGTAGGTGATTCAAGGATTGCCGACTACCATCGATGAAGTTCTGTACCGCCTGAGAGGTATCTAAAGGCGTAGCCGCACTATCAAAAACCTGCTCCTCAGCGCCAATTTTTTGTACAAGCTCGCTGAATCTAGTAAAGCGCTCCTTACTAAAGAGGAGATGAAACAACGCCAGATTAGCCTCTTGAGATCTTTGTTCTATTGATAAGAGCGGTTGTATTCCAAAGAGGTCCTCGACCGCTATATCTACCAGGATCTCATACTTTAATGGATTGCTTGGTAAAAATCGGATAGCGAATAGCCTTCGCATGTTGTACAACACGGCATAGCCAGCAGTACCCATGCAGTAACGTCGCATCTGTTTGAGATGCTCTTCGTCAAAATCAAGCGTACTATTTTTATCTTCCACAATGAATGCCGTCCCTATAGAACCTTTCACTGTGTAATCGGGTCGATTGGCCTTCTTCCCTGCCTGGGGTTGATTATAAATCCAATCTACTGGACTATAACCTAACCATTCAAGCACATAACGAGCAAATTGCTGACCAACGGCATTGGCCTCATAGCCTTGACGTGTGGGTGCATCCTTAGGTATTTTCAGATATTCACTATAGTTACATATCTTGCCATCTGCCATTATTTGAAATCGATCAATAACTGCTTTTTTGAAACTGACAAGTACTTGAACTGTTGAATTTGAGCTGACGCCGGAGGAAATATTGGTATGAGCATTTGTAGTTGACATATGAAAACTATCCTTTAGCTATCCTGGCTACCTTCACCACTGTTTGGTTCCCCGCACAACACATCAAATCACTTTGTGATTGGCTTGCGATTTTCCAGTTTAGAGTAAAGAGTCAGTGGATGCAAGAGATAAAGGGAGTAAAATTTACCACTCTCTTTGTTATCACTATAAATAAGCCTATTACGGAGCACCACACCTGGGTGTACACGCCTGTTCTAACACATCACGGGATAATTTCATGAAACAACACGATGCCGAATCCAACAAGCTAGATATATTTGTTCCCGAAATAGAGAAGCGGAGCAACGGCCACAACGGCCATACCCCTCCCATCGCGGCACAGAACATGGTTACACCTACGTTCGAGGCACCAAAGGCACAGCAGCGCGAGCCGGCTGAGCCAAGCAAGGCCGTGGCGCACGACGATGGGTTCAGGCAGAACAACAAGTGGGTCGTGTTTGTGATTATCGCCATCGGCATCTTCATGGCAACCCTCGATAGCTCCATCGTTAACATTAGCCTGCCGACGATCGCGCGCTATTTCGGCGTACCCCTGAGCGGCTCCATCGAGTGGATTACCATCGCTTACCTGGTAGCCACTTCAGCGGTGTTGCTGACGGCCGGGCGCGTGGCGGACATGATTGGGCGCAAGCCGGTGTGGTCGGTGGGGCTGGTCATTTTTACGCTGGGGTCGGCGATCTGCGGGGCGGCGCCGACGCTGGGCTTCCTGGTAGCGGCGCGCGGGCTGCAAGGCGTCGGCGGCGCACTGATGATGGCTGTCAGCCCGGCCATGCTCACCGGCGCCTTTCCCGCGCACGAGCGCGGGCGCGCGCTGGGCCTGAACGCCATTAACGTCTCGCTCGGCGTCAGCGTGGGGCCGACGCTCGGAGGACTGATTACCTCCTACTTCTCCTGGCGCTGGATATTTTACGTCAACGTCCCGATCGGCATCCTAGGCTTCTTCGCCACCTGGTATTTCTTGAAAGAAAAGGTCAACAAGCAACCTGGCAGATTTGACCCACTGGGAGCCATCTTGCTGGCGCTGGGACTGGCCAGCATCACGCTTGGCCTCTCCTTCGGCGAGGAACTGGGTTGGACCTCGCCGCCAGTGGTGGCCAGCCTGGTTGTGGGCGCCGGCGCCCTGGTCGTGCTCTATATCGTCGAGCATCGCGTGTCCTACCCGGTCATTGACTTCGCGCTGCTGCGCCGGCGGGTCTTCTTTTCGGCGAATATCAGCCTTATCCTGAGCTTCATGGCACTCTTCGCGGTAAGCTTCCTGTTGCCCTTCTACCTGGAGCAGCTCCATGCCTTCCCCATAGTGCAGGCGGGCCTGCTGCTCACGCCGCTGCCGATCACCATTGCCTGCATCGCGCCCATTAGCGGCAGCCTGGCGGACCGCATCGGCACGCGTTGGCTGGCGGCGCTAGGACTGAGCATCAGTTGTATTGGGCTGGTCCTGCTGAGTCAGCTCAACGCGCAGAGCAGCATCTGGGATATCATCTGGCGGCTGATCTTCATTGGCCTGGGGCAGGCGCTCTTCCAATCGCCGAACAACAGCGCGCTGATGGGCGATGCGCCTGCCGGACAGCAGGGCGTGGCCGCCGGCTTCCTGGCTACGGGCCGGGTGGTAGGACAGAGCATCAGCGTGGCCCTGGCGGGCGCCATCTTCACCGCCCTTGGCGGCGCCACAGCCGGCCTTAGCCTGGTCATAGGACGCCAGCGCAACTCGCTATCGCCGGAGCATATGAGCGCGCTCCAGCAGACGTTTGCCCACAGTTTCCAGATCGCCTTCATCATCTGCGCCTCCATCGCGGCCATCGGCGTGCTGACATCGCTGGTACGCGGCCAAGAGCAGAGGAAGCGCTAAATAATGTATAAATATCTATGTCTTATGGTACAATAAGGGAAGTATCGCAAGTATAT
>JALYVR010000381.1 GCA_030853145.1 Chloroflexota bacterium
GCTTTGTAGCCAAGCTCCTCCTCCTCTAACGGGGTCGGCGCCAGCAGCCTCTCAATCTGGAGCGCGACTCGCTGGTAGTAGTTCAGGGGCGAGGCCTTCAACTCTGCGATGATGCGCGACCAATCGCGGGCCGACGTTTCAAATGAGATGCCGCTCCATTGTCCCAGGAGCAGGAAAGAGCGCACACAATCCAGGACGCGCGAGGTGAGCGCGTGCTTCTGCGCGGGCTGCGCGCTGTCGACCCGGTAGTAGTCCGCGAAGGCAGGCAGCAGGGCGGCCCTCTGTTTCGCAAAGGATGCCAGCGAGAGCGCTCCCAGCGCCTGATAGTCCTCTTCTAAGCGCGCGATCTCTTCTTCCGGTAGAGATTCTGGCAGGTAATTCCTCAGCGGGTGGAGCACAGCTCTGCCGAATGCAGGTTGATAGCGCGTGGACTTTTCCTGGCCGGAATTGAGCGAGCCTTCATGAAAGAGCGCCAGGCAGAGATGCATGGGTACCCGGCCCATATCCACTGTCAGCCGGGCCATGTCGCCGACGGAGGCATGGCCGTAGCCGCGAAACATCTCTTCAAGTTTCTGGTCCGGGTTCACACCCTTTTCGCCCATCTCATGCAGGATTTCCCACGGCATACCGGCCGCGCGCGATTGGCGGGCGCCGGCCCAGGCTTTATGCGCGGCAGTGCGTTTCTGGGGATTGGCGGTCGTCGTCGTCACGATCGTGCCTGTGGTGAGGTCCTCTAAGCAAATGAGGCGCAGGCCGGTGACATCGGGCGCATAGGTAAACCAGCGGTACGTATTGCTGGAGATCTCGTGCTCCACCGGGATGGTTTTGTTTGTTTGTTGCTGAGCCTGCTGCATAAAATATGAATGCCCCCTTACTGCTAGCGAACCTTTTCATGTGCTGGGGAGACATGGCCCCGGTCATGGCCCCCGCAAGGAGGGTCACTACACCCTGGCCAGCGTATAAAAGGGGCAGTCAACCAGCCGACCATAGGTGTAGTGGTCCTCCTTGCGGGGGCCATGACTGGGGCCATAGCGAGGCGTTTTTGCTACTGTGCCTGAGCGCTATTGTGATGAGCGCTCCAACTCGACAGGTTGCTGCGACGGCGCGAGCAACGCATCCAGGGTTGAGCGGCGGACTCTGTAGGCCTGGCGCGTTCCACGATGGGGGAGCGTGATGGCCTCTAACACGCCATTCTTAATCCAGCGTCGAACGGTTGTGTCATCAACACGCAATTGCTTCGCAACTTCGCGGACTGTGAGCAGATCTGCTTCCTCGTGTACCACATGGCCCTCTTTCTTTTGTTACCACTACATGACACCCGGTCCTTTCGATGTGTGGGCGAACGTTGGACCGCATACATTGCCTATTGACTATAACGACGAACAGCGTGTTTTTTAGTAACAAATAGCTGTAACTGCTGTTGCCGCCTGCTGAAGGCACAGAAAGTGTTACACTTGAGATAACGCCTGGCTGGAAGCATATTGGGGGATGGGAGAGCCATGAAACCGTGTTTACTTATCCCCCGATCATGGACATCGAGCGGTTGGCGCGCTTAAAGCGTTTGTCGCCAATGTGGTGCTTGAGCTCCTTGTGCCACACGGCCTGGCGTATGGCCGCGGCGAGGTCCTCGTCTGAGTCGCTGGCGCGCAGTACGGCGCGCAGGTCGGTCTCTTCAGTGGCAAAGAGGCAGGTACGGAGCTGCCCATCGGCGGTCAGGCGGATACGGTCGCAGGAGGCGCAGAAGGGTTCGCTGACCGGGTTGATGAAGCCGACCTCGCCGGTGCCGTCGCTGAAGGTATAGCGGCGCGCGGTCTCGGAGGCATCGCCGGTAGTGATCGGCACCAGCGGGCCATACTCGGCCTCGATGATGGCCTTGAGTTCGGCGCCCGTCAGGATGTCTTCCTTGCGCCAGATCTGATCGGCATCAAGGGGCATAAACTCGATCCAGCGAATGACATAGGCTTTGCGCCGGGCCAGGCGCGCGAAATCGAGGACTTCGTCTTCTGAGAAGCCGCGCATGGCGACGGCGTTGACTTTGATGGGGTGGATAGAGGGATACTTCTCTAGCTCTTCCAGGCCTTCCAGCACGCGGTCGAACTGGTCGCGGCGCGTCAACTGGGCGAACTTCTCGCGCACAAGCGAGTCCAGGCTCACATTGATACGGCTCAATCCAGCCTCGGCCAGCGGTCGCGCCAGTTGTTTGAGGAGCACGCCGTTGGTGGTCAGGCTCAGACTGCGCAGGCCGTCAATTGTGCGCAGCATGCGTATCAGCTCAGGCACATCGCGCCGCACAAGCGGCTCGCCGCCGGTAAGCCTGATCTGCTCTATGCCGATGCTGACGGCCACGCGGGCCAGGCGCTCGATTTCTTCATAGGAGAGGATTTCAGCCTTCTTGAGCCACGGCAGACCCTCGGCTGGCATGCAGTAGGTACAGCGGAAGTTGCATTTATCAGTAATCGAGATGCGCATGCTCTTGATACGGCGTCCGTAGCTGTCAACGAGTTGATCCATGAAATGCCCTCCTGGTGAGATGATATCTATACCATCTAACTATAGCACATTTTCGCCTGGACTGTCATATGCATGCTGTCCGCATCAGGATTATTTACAAGTCGCAGCTACGAAGAGCGAGCGGCGACTTGTAAATAACTCTGTGTCAGCATCATGTGTGAAAAACAGCATTGCCATAGTTACCGATCCTGCGTTAAGATAGCGGCACAGGCAAGGGACCCACTTTCCGGACCTGGCTACCTTTGACGCATTTAGTGCTTCTCTTGGAGACCGGAATATTATGAATCGCTGGCTCTATGTGCTCTTACTGGCAGTTCCGGCGGCCGTCCTCGCCGAGCCACTGCATGCGCCGCCTCTTATATCGTTTGTGCTGGCATCTCTGGGCCTCATCCCGCTTGCCGGGCTGATCGCTTTATCGACCGAGACATTGGTGGAGCGTCTGGGGCATCGCGTTGGCGGCCTGCTGAACGCCACTTTCGGGAACGCGGCGGAGATCATCATCGGCCTGACCGGGTTGGCTGCTGGACTGCCTGAGGTGGTGCGGGCGTCGCTGGCCGGCTCCATCATCGGCAATGTCCTGCTGGTGCTCGGCTCGTCTATGCTGATCGGGGGATGGCGCCACCTGCGGCAGGAGTTCGATCCGCGCGCGGCTGGCCAGTACGCAGCCATGCTGGCCCTGGTGGTGATCAGCATGGGCATCCCCTCGCTTCTGGCCACCGTTGGCGAAGGCAACCATCCAGGAGCGGCCGTGGTGCGCGGTAGCGAATTGTATCTGCTTAGCATCGGGATCGCACTCATTCTGCTGCTCTGCTACGCGGCGTACATTGCCCACTCGGTCTTCGGCCTACGCGCGTTTAAGGATACCCTCACCGTCCCGGCACCCGCTGATGAGCACGACGAGAGCGGACACCATGCGCCTCTCCCCGGCGGTGTGCTTACAGAGAATACTTTTGCCAGATCACAGGCAAGGCCTGCTGGATTTCCAGCAACATTTGCTATCTGGTGGAGGACCGTGCTCTGGCTGCCCATCGCCGTCCTGGCCGGGGTGACAGCGGTCACGGCTGTAGTGAGCGAGGTGCTGGTGAGCACTATCGAGCCGGTGGCGCACCAGGTCGGGCTGAATCCATTCTTTGTGGGCCTCATCATCCTGCCAATCGTGGGCAATGCCGCTTCAGGTTCATTGCACCTGGATGCCCACACGCTCAAGGAGGCGGCGGCATAGTTCAGCACGATACTTGATCGGCATACGGCCAGGAGGACCGTGCGAATCCGAGCCAGCACTGATCAGCAGGTTATGCTGTTGGGCATAGGCCAGATAGGTTTCCACGAGTTCGGATGAGTGGGTGGGATAGTAGACCTCAATGCCGTCGAGTGGGATTTCTGCGCGCACCTGGTCGAGCAGCTCCGGAGTATAATAGGTGAATTCCTGCGGTTCTTGGAGACCTCGGCCAGGATGCGCGATCAAGGCCACTCCTCCACTCCGATGGGCCGTCTCAACGGTCTGTGCCATGTCTGCCTTCATTTCGCGGTACCCGGCATCGATCACCACCTCCAATGCGTCTGGCCACTCCTTGACGTAGTTGTGATTTTGTAGCATATCGTGGCAAAATTGAGCGCGATATGCTTCACAAAGAGAGTGGCACGATATGCTTCACAAAGGGGATTTGAGTTGAAATGGGAGACCTCTCACCATCTGAGTTGGCTTGTGGAGAGCGTTCACACAAAAGCCTCTCCACAAGCCAACAATTTTCTGAAATCTACTGCGGGTGGGATTGTCTGTGGGCTAAGTGGTTTTTGCATCAAAGATCTGCTGCCAGGATATGCTTCACAAAGGGGTTCTGAGTCAGAGGCTCATGGTGGTGCCGTTTTCGCCTGGCGTTCCAGGTAGCGGCAATCATATCTATGTGATCCCTCGGAATGCATTTCACCTCTTCGGGGAGGGAGCAGATTCTCTTTGGCCACCCGACAAAGCAGGCACGCTGGGACCACGTTACCGAGCCAGCTCGCGCCATCCCGACTGACAAGGATAAAGTGATCAATACTTTGAAACGGGCCTTTGCAAAACATCCTGTTTGCAGGCCCGTTCCTCTCGTCTTGCAGCGGTTTCGCCGGCCTATGCTTTCACACTCACGCCAAGTTTCATTCCCGCTTCGTAATGGCCTGGAAGATAGCAGGCAAACTCCGGGTGGGAGCTCGCAGCGGAAGACGAAAAGGTATAGTCGAATGTCTTCGTCTCTCCTGGACCCAGATCGCTGAGCGAGGCAAGCGCCATTTTATCCATGTTTCCCATGGGCATTCCTTCCATGCTCCCCTCCGACCTGGGCATAATCATCAACTCATGGGCAGTCTTCCCTGCGTTTTTTACCACGAAGTGATACATCGTACCTGGCTGAAAGCTCGTCAGAGATGACGTGATATGAAACTCCGTTTCTGTCACCTGGACAGTCGTTATCACTGCTCCCGGTGGGGATGACCGTGCTTACTCATCGTTTCGGCAATCGTGCGGTCATGATCGTGGGACTTCTGATGATCACGCTGGGGTGTCTGTTTCTGGCAACCATGACCACCAGGGCAGGGATACCTGGTTTTATTGAACGTCTTCCGGTGATTTTTACTGGTCAGGCATTGTTCCAAACAGCAAACAACAGCGCGATCATGGAAAGTGCTCCTCATCCGCTCGTCGGCCTGATAACGATCATGCTGGCGGGCAGGTGGTCCGGTTGACCACTGCACGCGGTGGGGTCGAGGGCGCCGACCTGCATCACACCTGGCAGCTCAAACTGCGCCGGTGCGCCCCGTCTCACCGTGGCACACCGCCTCGTCTTAGCGCTGCTCGGACCCACTTACGAAACGGGCTTACTTGACCTTCTAGGAAACTGCGGAATGCGGAATAAGGATCGGGAGGACAGGAAGCTGCACGTAGGTGACATGCCCCGGACCTGTGTACACGGTGTTGGTCGCGCCGTCGTGATAGCTCGGGTCATAGGCGTGATG
>JALYVR010000382.1 GCA_030853145.1 Chloroflexota bacterium
TCCCAGTACGGCGCGCCCAGGCCAACGAAGGCCGGCACAAGGTAGACGCCGCCATTATCGGGGACCGCACCCGCCAGCTTTTCAACGTCAACGCTCTTCTCGATGGCGCGCAGGCCATCGCGCAGCCACTGCACGGCGGCTCCGGTCACAAAGATACTGCCCTCCAGAGCGTAGGTCAAGCGTGGCTGCGCGGGATCGCCCAGGCCCCAGGCCAGCGTTGTCAGCAGGCCGTTCTGCGAGGGCACGGGCTGCTCGCCGGTATTCATCAGCATGAAGCAGCCGGTGCCATAGGTGTTTTTCACCATACCCACCTCGTAGCACACCTGGCCAAAGGTGGCTGCCTGCTGATCGCCAGCGTCGCCCGCCAGCTTAATGGGCGCGCCAAAGAACTCCGCGTCCGTCTCCCCATAGACCGCGCTTGAGGGCATGACCGTGGGCAACATCGCGCGCGGGATACCCAGTTCCTTGAGGATCACATCGTCCCA
Source organism: Chloroflexota bacterium (assembly GCA_030853145.1). Taxonomy (GTDB): domain Bacteria; phylum Chloroflexota; class Ktedonobacteria; order Ktedonobacterales; family Ktedonobacteraceae; genus JALYTT01. Next base: position 486 of record JALYVR010000382.1, read on the forward strand.
CGCGCCGCTGTGGATATTGAAGAGCAGCGTGCGCGAGGCATTTGAGTAGTCGGTCACATGCACGCGCCCCTTGGAGAGGCGCCATATCAAAAATGTGTCCACGTTCCCGAAAAGCACCTCGCCGCGCTCGGCCTGCTCGCGTACACCCTGTACGTTATCCAGAATCCACTTAACCTTCGTGCCGGAGAAATAGGCATCGGTCACCAGGCCCGTGCGCTCCCTGATCTCCTTATCGAAGCCGCGCGCCTTCAGGGCATCGCAGATCGGCGTTGTCAGGCGGCTCTGCCAGACGATGGCGTTGTAGACGGGCCGTCCCGTGGCCTTCTCCCACACAATTGCCGTCTCGCGCTGGTTGGTGATGCCGATAGCGGCCACATCCGCGGCCGAAGCGTGAGCCTTCTGCAGAGCCTCCTGGGCCACAGCCAACTGGCTTGACCATATAGCCTCCGGGTCGTGCTCCACAAGGCCCGGTGCCGGGTAGATCTGCGGGAATTCCTGCTGCGCGACGCTGACAATCGCCCCGCTATGGTCGAACACGATCGCGCGCGAACTCGTGGTTCCCTGGTCCAGACTTAGGACAAAACGTGCCATGCGCAAACTCCTTCTCTGCTGCTGCCGGTGACAGAGATCATCCCCCGTAGTGCTCCGTCAAGCCTCATGGCACGGGTATCAGAGTAATGCCCCATCCCGCGTAGGGATGCGGCAAGCCGCATCCGTGTGGCAGGCCGCATCCCTACGCGAGAGGAGGCCATCTCACCCGTGCCATGAACCTTGACAGTGTAGTAGGGACACGATTGATCGCGTCCGGGGCGATAAATTGCCCGAACAGGTTGCCATTTAGCATATCATAAAACACCATGCAGGCAATAAATGTCCCCTACACGAACCGGGCCATCTACACAAACACCCGCCAGTTCGCTTATAATGGGGATACACAGCGCATCCTACACAAACCATCGGTTGTGATAAGCGCGAAATCAAACTACGTACGTTGCTCGTGTTCGAACCATGCATCGACTGTGTACTGAGCAGCAGTAGTGGACTCTATCACATAACGTATAGAACAAGGAGACGCGGAATATGCAAAAGGTTCCCAATCTGCTCAGCATCAGCAGGATCATAGCAACCATCGCGGTGTTCGTGCTTGTCCTTCTCAATCAGCAGTGGGCTTTTCTGGTTGCCACTGTACTCTTCGTCCTCGCTTCGGTCACTGACCTCCTCGACGGCTATTTAGCCAGGCGCTACCAGTTGGTTTCGCCCCTCGGCGTCTTCCTGGACCTGACCGCGGACAAAGTCTTTGTCTCCAGCATCCTGATCGCGCTGGTGCAGCTCGCCCTGGTGCCTGCCTGGATCGTCGTGATTATTGTCGCACGCGAATTCATGGTGACCGGGCTGCGCTCAATGGCGGCCGCCAGGGGCATGGTTATCCCGGCAGGCACATGGGGCAAGCAGAAAACGTTTATCACCCTGCTGGGGGTCGGCGGCGTGCTGCTGGCAGGCGGACTGGGCAACCCACACCTGTCCCTGTTCCCGCTCAGGCTCAACTTCCATAGCCCACCCGTAGACTTCAGCAGCCTCCTCTTGCTGGCCGCGGATGTTGTGCTGGTGCTGGCCACCATCTGGACGATTATGTCAGGAGCAGAATACACCCTGCGCGCCGCCCCTCTCCTGCAAGGAAAACAGGAGACGCACCCATCGCAAGCCTGAATACGCACTTCTGCCGTTTCGTGTAGGGGCGCCGCTGGCCTGCGCCCTTACAGTTACCCAGACGTAGATGTGCTGGTAGCGCCAGGCGTCGGCGAAGTGTTGACTGCCTCTTTCTGGCCTAGCTTGCGCTCCTTGCCAGACAGCAGGCGGCCAATATTGTCATAATGAAAAATTATGACCACCATGGCGGCCAGCACCATAAAGATCGCGCTGGGCAGGTTGATCCAGCCATTGATGAAGAAAATAACCCCGCACGCGGCCACTGCCAGGCAGCCAATGAGCGAGCCGAGGGACACATAGCGCGAGAGCGCGACGGTGCCTATAGTGGCGACCAGACCGATCAAGAAGATGAGCGCCGAAACGGGCAGAGAGATCACCAGCATGGCGCCAGCCCCGGTGAGCACGCCCCGCCCGCCCTGGAAGCCGATAAAGATGGGGGCGCGGTGTCCGAGCAGGGCGGCCAGGCCGGCGACGGCCGGACCCCAACCCAGAGCGTGCAGGAAGGGCACATACTGGGCCAGGAGGACGGGCGCGATACCCTTCGAGAGGTCCAACACAAAGACAACTGCCGCGGCGCCTTTGCCCAGGACGCGATTGACATTCGTGGCCCCGGTTTTATGACTGCCGTAGTCTCTGATATCAAAGTTCTTGCCCTTCATAAGCTTCCCGGCCCAATAACCGGGAGGAAGAGACCCCCAGAGATAGCCAATGACCGCGACGAGTACGAGCTGTCCAAATACAACTGGCATATAAGCCTCCTAGAGTTTCAAACAGGTAGCGCTCTCGGCCGCCGCATCCGCGTGTAGCAGGATGAGGCGTTCTCCCCCAGCGTCTCCATTATAGCCGCAAGCGCCATGAAAAGCTAGAAACGTAGGCCTTAGATGCCGAACTATGGTCCGGCTATGCTATACTACAACAGTAAATGAACTCTCATAGAAGACGAAAGAGGACTTCGGATATGCCAAAAACTACGCGTCGTCTCCGTAGAGCACTGAGATTCGGCGTTCTCGGAGCGCTGAGTACGGTTGGCCTCGCGGCCGTCGTTACTCTGCAGCATAAGATAAATACTCCCCAGCCACTGGATAGCATCCTGCCTGGCGAAGCCCATATTTACCGCTGGAAGCAAGGCCATATCTTCTATAAAGTGCTAGGAGCGGCCGAGGCGCCGCCCCTGGTTCTGTTTCACGCGCCCGGCATCGGGGCTTCGGCCGATGAGATGTGCGCGATCATGCAGCCGCTGGCGGCCCATTACCGCGTCTACGCGCCCGATCTGCTCGGTTTCGGTCTCTCGGACCGCCCGCACCTCGATTACTCCGCCGAAACCTATATCGCGCTCTTCCATGACTTCCTGAGCGAGGTTATAGGAAAGCAGGCGACACTGCTTGCCAGTGGCCTGAGTTGCAACTACGCGGTAGCCCTGGCGGCACGTATGCCTACGTTGTGCGCGCGCCTGGTCCTGATTTCACCTGTAGACCTGTTTATGCACCAGTCCGCCCAGGATGCACGCCGGGAACTGATCTACGCTCCCATTATCAGTACACTGCTCTATCCACTAGTAAGCACGCGTTTTGCGCTGCGATATAAAATAGAACGCAAACACACTGAGAATCAGCGCCCGGCCCAATGCGCCGATCTCGACCAGCTCTATGCTACCACGCACCAATTTGGCGCGGAGCACGCGCCGCTGGCCCTGCTGGCTGGTAGCCTGACAGTCGATGTTCTGCAACGGTTGGAAAAGATAGCGCAACCAACATTAATTATCTGGGGAACGCTTGCTCTGAGTAAAGTTCCCGACATTGCCAGCCGATATCATATAGCAGCGCACACCCAGGTGGTACTGATACGAGACGCCGGCGCCTCCGTCCACGAAGAGAACCCGGAAGTCGTCGTCACCGATATACTCGAATGGAGCCAGGATAGCACCGTCATCCCTGCACCGCACACAACGGCAAGCAGTTCTGCGCCCGCCGTTCCTGACACCATCGTCCCAGAAGCACCCGTTCCTGATGCTGCTATCTCGGAAGCGGTCACTCCTGTTGCCACCCCTGAGCCGGCCTCCCAAAACGTGGAGGCGCCCCTGGCGGGTATCCGGCAAACGGATGCCCCACAAACGGGTACACCGCAAGCAGAGCGAAAAGAGGTAGAGATTGAAGCATACTGCGTCAAGTGCAAAAAAAAGAGGATGATGCGTAATGTCCACGAGGTAACCATGAAGAATGGACGCCCGGCATTGCAGGGGGCCTGCGGCGTATGTGGGACCCGGCTTTACCGTATTGGACGACTCTAAAAAGAAGATAGTGAGCAGAAAAACATGACAAACTAAGAAATTGTGAGAGAAATCACTTGACGTTCGGTTCTTTAGACCGTATAATCTCGTTCGTGTGTGTTGTGTACTGGTGTATCGCAGCCGTGCGATATGGATAACAATGGCGCCTCAAGCAACGCGGGATGGGCAATAGAGTAGCCGATACATTATCTCCACCCCAGCCCGGCGGAATGCTAGCGCGAGATTCGTTCGCTTCCTTGAATGAAACACAATCGCCGTTTGCTACGACAATAAGCAGCGGACGAGGTGCCTGATGCGCTCAATAATGAGGGTATAAGTGAGCAAGGCGGGGAGAAGCGAAGGATCAGGGGAACCAGGAAGTACATAAGAGAATTAGTGGAGATCTGGAAGGAAGAGGGGGGCGCCAACAGGAGTGCCTATCTCGGAACCAGAGAGGAGTTAGACCATGAGTATTGGTGGACAGAGCGACACATCATCTGAGCGCAAGGTGTACTTCTTGACACCTGAGGGCTTTACAAAGAAAAAAGAGCGCCTCTATTATCTGCGCCATGTGAAGCGTCCAGAGGTTGCCGATTACATCCACGAAGCCAAAGAAGCAGGCGATATCAGCGAGAGCAGCGCCTACGAGGAGGCCAAGCACGAGCAGGCCAAGGTCGAGGGCGAGATCATAGAGCTTGAGCACCTGCTGGCAGTCTCCGAGATCATGACGCCCGACATGTACGGCGCCAATAATGGACCCCTCCAGGTCCGCATCGGGACCCAGGTACAGGTCGAGAGCGATAGCGGAGCAACACGCACATTCAAGATTGTTGAGACCTACGAGGCCGACGCCAAAACCGGCCTGATATCCGACCAATCCCCCGTGGGGAAAGCGCTGATAGGCCACCGCGAGGGCGATGAGGTCAGCGTCTCTACTCCAGGCGGCGTCACCACCTACACTATCCGCACCATCAGCCCTATGCTTTAACAATCCGTAGGGGCGATGGCTTGCCTCGCCCGCGTGGCCTTACGC
>JALYVR010000383.1:0-3481 GCA_030853145.1 Chloroflexota bacterium
ATTGTAATCAGCCAGCGCTTTCTCTGGCTCTCCAAGAGAGTCGTAGCAGAGCCCACGTTGATTATAATAGGTAGCTTCGTTAGGATTGAGGCGGATCGCCTGCTCACAATCTCCCACGGCTTTTTGGTAGTCCTCCAGTTCATGGTACGTAGTGCCACGATTGTAGTAACCCTCGGCGTCAGAGGGAGCGAGCACAATAGCCTGCGTATAGGCTGTAGTGGCCTCTTTATATTTGCCTAACGCATACAATGCATCACCTTCTTTGTTCCACTGCTTCGCAGCTTGTATGCCTTCCGGCGGTTGGGGTGAGGGAGGTGCGGGCTGCGTCAGAGAGGGCATTGTTTGAACAGGCGATTGATAGGTGGTGAGCAGAGGTGCCTGCACGGCCTGTTCAAGGGCGGCAGCAAATTCGCTCACGCTGGCGAAGCGTTCCCCTGGCTCTTTTGAGAGGGCCTTCATAATAACATGCTCGACCACCTGGGAGATAGCAGGCGCGTTGCTGCGTAATGATGGTGGCGAGGCTTGCATATGCTGCCCAAAGAGTTCGAAGAAGGTGCCAGTGAAGGGTGGGGTTCCGCTCAGCCATTCGTAGGCCATAATGCCCAGGGCATATTGATCGCTGGCGCGCACAGGTTTGCCCATGAACTGTTCGGGAGCCATGTAGAGAGGGGTGCCGCTGACCTCTTTGGTGCTCTGCAGGGAGGTGGAACTGCTGCGGGCGATAATGGCAACGCCGAAGTCGCTGAGCAGCATACTGTCATCCTGACTGAGCAGCACATTCTCCGGTTTAAGATCGCGGTGAATGAGATCAGCATTGTGGGCATACTGCAGAGCGGCCGCGATCTGATTGACATAGGTCACAACTGTTGGTAAGGGAACCTGTAAGCCACGAGGGTGGCGACGATGCAGCGAGCCGTGGGAGGCATAGGCCATAACAATGAAAGGGATGTTTTGCTGGCGCTCAACACCAAAGTCGAGCACGGACACGATATGGGGATGCCGCAGGCGGATGATACGCGCCTCGTTGAGAAAGGCGTGCAACTCTGGACCCTCCAGACGCAGTTGCAGGATTTTGATGGCGACCCGCTCTGAGGTATGCTGACGCATATGCTCGGCCAGGTAGACCTGTCCGAAGGCACCCTCTCCTAAAAGGTGGAGTAGTTTGTAACTATCAAATGGCTTGCCAGAACGGTCGATCATGGGCTCCCTCCACAACGATACTTGCTCATGGCTAGATCATGGGGCATTGTATCTGAGTACACGCCTGTCTAGGCAGATGCCTGTATTGTAAGCAGAAAGAGCGATGTTCGTCAATAGGCCTATCGAGAGTATCAGGTTGACGCACGCATGATCAGTTGCGGTTGGAGCGATTATCATTGGCCAGGTCATCAAAGTTCCCCAGATCAGCTACCTTTTTGCCATCGCGGTCGCGCTCCTGATCCTCATCCCGTTTGTCATCTTCTTGCGCGATACACAACTGCACAAAGCAGATCAAACCCGTTTCCAACTGGGCGCTTTCCTGAAGCAGTTCTGGATCAGCCCCGGTAAACACTCCGACTTTGGCTGGGCCTGGCTTACCCGCATCCTGGCTATCTTTGTCTACGCGCTCGGAACGAGGTATACTATCTACTAAAAGAAGAGGGTGAAGTATGACAAACTGGTTTGAGGGCGAGATCGATGCTAATGGCATACGCATGCATTATACGCGTACTGGCGACCACAACAAGCCACCACTCGTTCTCCTGCATGGCTTTCTGGACAACGGCCTCTGCTGGACGCCAGTGGCACGCGATCTGGAGGACCGCTACGACGTAATTATGCTGGACGCGCGCGGCCATGGGCAGAGCGATGGCCCAGCGAAAGGGGCGTCGTACTCCTTCGATCACCTGGTTGCTGACACCAGCGCTGCGATTGGCGCGTTGGGCCTGCACAAGCCCTATCTGTTTGGTCATTCGATGGGGGCACTGACCGCCATGGCGCTGGCGGCTCGCGCTCCCGATCTGGCACGAGCTATTGTGCTGGAAGATCCCGCCTTGATGGATCAGCGTCCACCCCAGGACGAACCAGAGCAGCTCGATCAGGAGCAACTACAGAGTATCCAGGAGATGATGAGCTTCAAATTGCTCTCAGAAGAGGAGCGGCTCGCCAAAGCCAGCGCGCTTAACCCCAACTGGTCAAGAGAAGAGCTTATCCCCTGGGCGCAGGCAAAGGTAGAATTCGACCCGGAAGTCTTTCAGTATGTTCTCCCCTCCTTAATACAACCCTGGCGCTCATATATTGCACAGGTGCAGTGTCCTCTCCTGCTGATTACCGGCGACCCTGAGCTTGGCGCAATCACCACGCCCGCTATGGCCGAGGAGATCTCGCACTTGTGGCAACAAGGGGAGATGATCCATATCAGCGGCGCGGGTCATTGTATCCACCGTGATCGCTATACTGAGACGATGACTGCCATCCAGGATTTTTTAGCCAGGCATTGATGACCTGCAGGTGTATCAGCTCCCGCTTTCTGCAGAAACTTATTGCGCCTCCGTCGGCGCCTCTGACTCGTCGGCGCCCTGCGCAGGATAGGGAGCAAGGCCCTCCCAGGGGATACGCGCCGGCGTATTGAGGTCGCGCAGGTGCATCACATCATTATAGCGTTCGAGCAGCCAGGCATGCGGGAGCGGAATCCATTCCTCCGACGAGACCGTATGCCAGTGCGTGATCGAGGTATTGTGCGTGTTGAAAAAGGCGCGCGGGAATTGGAGCGTGCTTATGCCCAGGAATAAGAAAAACGCGGCATCGACTACACCTCCGTGACAGACAATCACAATCGTCTTCCCCGCGTGCTCCTGGATGATGCGGTTGAGGGCGTTGCAGACGCGGAACATGAACTGCGTCCAGCTTTCCGCACCAGGGGCGAGATGAAAAAAGGGCTTCTGATCAAAAGGCACGGCTTTGAAGTTCTGCTGGTACGCGTCAAAACTCATATCGTCGGCCTCGCCGTCGCGCCACTCTTCAACCTCTTGATCGAAGATAATGGGCAGGCCAAGCGCCGGCGCAATGATCTCGGCCGTGTGCCTGGCGCGCAGCATCGTGCTGGCAATGAGTACATCGGCCGCGATCTCGCCGCTGGCGGCCAGCCGGTCGCGCAGTCGCTCGGCCTGCTGTATGCCGAATGGCGATAGCCGCGTATTGCTAATCGTTCTCTTAACCGCGCTGATGGCCTCGCCGTGACGTATCAGGTACAGGTGGGTCATATGCTTGCTTTCTCCCTCTTTCTTTGTATTTTATCACCTGCTACCTTTCTCATACTCGAACGTGAGCGAACTCACCCTCAAGCGGTCAGTTCTTCCTGCTTCGCTAGCACAAGAGACATCTCAAGCCTGCACTAGCGAACAGTAATATGATACTGCTCTATTTGCCGCTGATATCTTGTTTGGAGAATCTCTGATACTTGTTGTACCGGGAAAGGTAACATCAACTCGGAGAGAGAGAT
>JALYVR010000383.1:3491-5490 GCA_030853145.1 Chloroflexota bacterium
ATCGCAGGGAACGGCAGTCCGCCAAAAAGGCGGGAGACGCGCCCGAGCCGAGGATACCGTGCGGAGAATGTTTCCTTCCCAGATTCAGAGAGGTAGACATTCAGAGAAGCAGCGCGTCCTTCGGATGAAATAATTGCATCGATTTCCCCCCATGCGACAAAGACATTCCACAACAAACTCTGTTGTTGAATCCTCTCCTCGTTGACAACGAGGACCCGAAAAGGACGGATCAGGCCAACGAGGCATATCAGACCACACAAGCCAAAAAAGCCTATACATATAACCCCGATACTAATAAACAACACGTCACTCAACAAGACCGTCCAGGCGCCAGCAACGATGCATGCCAATGATCCTGCGAGTCCAAGAAGCATCTTCAAACGAGTAGGGTAAAGAATCAGCGTGTGCTCCTGACTTTCAATCACGGCGTTCTGATTGTTCATTGACATCTCCTGTGTGCTGTGGGCCAAGAGAAAGCACTTCTAGCACTGTATTTTGTTCCTCGCAACGAGAATGTCACACGTGGAATATACCTAAAATAGAGTTTATGATCCTTGCTGCGGCTGACCCGGTTTATACGCAAGAAACGTGCGGTTCCGCTTTTGATAGATGAACGTACCTTCAGGCTTTCTCAACAACCATCCAATAAAATAGAGGTCCCAAAGAGTATTTGCAATATTGATCAGGAGAAAAAAAGAGAGCACATCACCAATGATTCCTGATAGCCCGAAGAGCAGGGGAATCCACAGCAGGAGAAACAGACCTAAAGGAGAAAGAGCAATCAGAAAAGCATCCCGGCGCAGTTGAAACTGCCCAGGAGCCCCGGTATATGTTCCAGGCACAAAAGCATCAAGCAAGGTAAACAAGGAGATATCATAACCGAGCAAGCGGCTAACCTCCCTTTGAATCAGCCCGGCGACAAGATCGGTTAAAATGACGACAGCAATCATGAAAGCGAATATCCACGACCCCTGACGCGCAGCACCGTGAAAAACGTCCTGGTCAAGTGCGGCGCGTATATAGAAAACACCTAAAATGAGGGCGGGCGGAAGCTTGGCAATGTAGACAAAGCGCTCCGGGTACTGAAAGGTAGCCGCACAATAGTATCCCTTTGGAGGATAGGGGAGATCATGTCGATGCAACGGAACACCTCTCTTTTGTTCGCCACTGGTGATCACTCAGATTCGCAAATATTCATGCATTTATGTCTATAGGCTTGTTTGTGCGGCCATACGACAATATCCTCATCTAATCCAAAAATTTTACCACAGGTAAGACAGAAATTGCCACCAGAAAGCATTTCAGCTCCACAATGTCAGTGCGCGCATACCAACCAATCTGTGGAAAATCGCACAAGAGCGTCTTCTTTCGCCATTGTGAGGAGAGATTGCAGGCAAACTATGTAAAAGTCGTTGAAGGCGGAGGACACAAGATGCGTGCTTTGGAGAATATCTTGTTTCAGCATCAGCCAGCCGATGGAAGAAAGCAGCATTGACAATCTCTAACAGAACATGCTATACTTTTCTTATCCACATATTGGATATTATTCCACATATTGGAACACAGGGTAAGGAGGGACAGCATCATAGATATGGGAGACGCGCGCGAGACCAAAGTCGGCGTACTGGACAAGGCCATAGCAATCCTTTTTGTCTTTCCAGGCGGCGATGTAGCTCTGTTGCCGCAGGAGATCGCCGAGCGCACGGGTATGCCGCTGCCGACGGTCTACCGGCTGGCGCAGGCCTTGTGCGAGCATGGCATGCTCATGAAAGACGGCCAGCGCTTTCGCCTGGGCTTGACGCTGCTGCGCCTGGGGATGCTGGTGGTGGAGGGCATCGATGTGCGCAAACAGGCGCAGCGACACCTGAAGTGGCTGAACGAGCAGACGGGAGAGAATGCTGAACTGCACATTCGCCAGGAAGAGATGCGCATGGTCATCGAGATGATGAGCAGTCCGCACAACCTGCGCCCATTCGCCGACGTTGGCGCGCCTCTCCCC
>JALYVR010000016.1:0-15932 GCA_030853145.1 Chloroflexota bacterium
GACTCATCCCGAGAAAAACTCAACCAGATTCATCAATTTGATGAGCTTCTATCAGCTTCCCAGGCTGCTTTATCCATTTCGCAGGGGATACTAGTACTACTGTGGGCTACCATGTTGTTCGTAAAACGAGCCTAAGAGGGACGTTAGTACAATGAACAAAAGGACGGTGCGTTTCCCTCAAAGCTATTGAAAACTCGCCCATCCTTCGTAGCTGCGCGAGCCGGTCGTCATGGTTGCCAGGCGTGATACGCTCGCGCAGCTACGAAGGATGGGCGAGTTTTCAATGGCCCTGTTATGCCAGCCAGTTCACCAGCACATCAAGCGCCTCGATGTGCGCACCCTTGGCCAGTAGCGGGTTGATTTCCAGGGTGTTCAGGTGCGGACCGAGCGCGAGGGCCAGGGTACTGACGCGATAGATGACCTCGCTCACAGCCCACAGATCCACGCCTGCCTGTCCACGTGCGCCACGCAGCAGTTGCGCGCCGCGCAATTCGCCGAGCATCTTCTCGATCTCATCGTATGGCACAGGCAATACGCGTACAGCCGTATCCTTGAGAATCTCGGTCCAGACACCGCCGAGGCCTACCGTGAGCACCAGTCCCCAGAGATCATCGCGCACCACGCCAACCAGCAATTCAGCGCCCGCTGCGCGCATGGGGCTGACCAGGATGCCCTCTATCCCTGCGTCCGGCCGCCGGGTCCGCACACGCGCCAGCATGGCCGTGAATTCCTCGCGCACAGCCTCTTCGCTGGCCAGATTGAGCGCGACGCCGCCCACATCGCTCTTATGGGGCAGCTCTGGCGACTGAATCTTGAGCACTACAGGCAGGCCCACTTCGCGTGCGGCCTCAACGGCCTCAGCGGCGGATATGGCAAGCTTGCCAGGAACCACAGGAATGCCGGCTTTTTGCAGCAGCGTACGTGCCTGGGCTTCGGACCAGCTTCCCTTGAATGGGTGCTCGTGTGAGATCGTCAACGGCGTCTCGGTCTCTACCCTGGCGGGCGCTGCGTTGACGAACTCAGACCACCAGAGGAAGCGACCAATCGCACGCACGCCGTGTTCGATACCGGCGGTCCAGTGTAGGCCCGTGCGCCTCACGACCAGCTTCGCCATCGGCGAGAGGTCCATGCATGTGTTGGAGGTCAGCAAGACCGGACAGGGCGACTCGCGAATGATACGGTTGAGGTTATCATAGGCGGGCAGCATCAGCGCCAGCATTTCCGGCGTCGGCTCGCGCCCTCCCTCTGTCGCCGTCAGGTTCAGCACAAAATCTATAGTGGGATCGTTGACCACCACCTCCAACGAACGTTGCTGGATCGTCGAGTCGACGACCACGTAGCCGGTTACGTCCAGCGGATTATGGCAGGTCGAAAAGGCCGGCAGGATGCTTTGTAGCTTCTCAGTCGTCTCCGGGGCGAACTCCGGTAGCAGCAGGCCAACCTCTTCCGCCAGGTCCGAAATAAGATCGCAGGCGCCGCCCGAAGGCGTCACCACGCCCATCCGGCGTCCCGGCAGTGGGTCGGAGTACCCGGCCAGACCAGCCGTAGTAAGCAAGTCTTCCAGGGAGGAGACGCGGATAATGCCAAGCTGGCGCAAGGCGGCATCGTTGATCGCGTTGTTGCCCACCAGCGCCCCGGTATGGGCCATGGCGGTCCGCGAACTGGCCTCGCTACTGCCGATCTTCAGGGCCACGATGGTTTTGCGCAGCGCGCGAGCTTTCTCGGCCACCCGGCGCAGTTCGGCGGGATAACGAATGCTCTCCAGGAAAAGCGCTACCGAGCGTGTGGACTCTTCCTCAAGCAAATAGTCCACCACGTCCGTCACCGAAATCATCGTTTCGTTGCCCATCGCCACCAGCAGGCTCAGTCCAATGCCATGCCCTTGAGCAAAGGCCAGAACTGCGCTTGCCAGGGCGCCGCTTTGCAAAACTACGCCCACGGGACCAGACTTTAGCGGGGGTACGATGGGCAGGCCATAGGGCGTAATCTGCTCAGTGATATTTATGAAACCATTGCCGTTCGGCCCAAGCAGCGTCAGCCCGTGATTTTGCGCGAAAGTCAGAATTTCGTGCTCAAGCCGTGTGCCTTCCTCGCCCATTTCGCTAAAGCCGGAAGTCAAAATCACAAAGTTCTTCGTGCCCTGGTGCGCGGCCTCCTGTATAATCGGCAGAACACGCGGCGTCGAGACCATCACAAAAGCCAGATCAACCGGCTCCGGGAGATCGCGCAACGTTTTATACGCCTGCTGGCCATGCACGATCTCGCGATTCGGGTTCACCAGGTGGATGGCGCCGGGGAAGCTCTGATTTTTTAAATTTTCGTAGGTATAAATAGACCAGCGCGAATTGTCGGTCGCTCCTACCAGGGCGATGCTGCGCGGGGAAAAAAATTGCCTGAGCTGCTCTGGTGATACATGCTGGGACTGCGTCATCGTTTAGTACCTCGCATATACATGCCTCGAACGACATCGTAAGAGGGCTGAGCTACAAGCCTTTTACTCGACCAGGCGAAAATAGGGCAATGTCAGGTCTTCACTAACGCTCTCGAACGTCACTTCTACCGCCGCGCCGACCACAACGCGCTCGCGTGGAGCATCCACAATGCGCGACATCATGCGCGCACCCTCTGCTAGCTCGACGATGGCGATGACGAAAGGCACATCCGCCGCGAACGGGCCAAAGCCCTGGTGCGCGACCGTCCACGAATAGATCGTGCCCCTGCCGCTGGCCACCAGCCACGAAAGTTGATCCGCGTGGCAATGGGGGCAGATCGAACGCGGATAGAACACCACCTTTGAGCAGGCGTTGCAGCGCTGGATGCGCAATTCGCCCTGTGCCAGACCCTCCCAGTAGGGGCGCGAATCGCTATCTTGCGTGACCATGGAAGCTGGAATGTATGCTGGCATAGCGCGTCAGTCCTTTCCTAGAATAACTGTAGCGCCCGACGAAAGCACGCCACCGGTGCCATGGGCCAGAGCGATGCGGGCGCCCTCCACCTGACGCGGGCCGCACTCGCCGCGCAATTGGCGCGTAGCCTCGATGAGCAAGAAAATGCCGTACATGCCTGGATGGCAGTAGGAGAGTCCCCCGCCACTGGTATTCAGCGGAAATGGTCCGCCGGGAGCCGTGCGCTGTCCGCTGACGAACGCCCCTCCCTCACCGCGTTCACAGAAGCCCAGGGCCTCCAGCGTCAGCACGACCGTGATCGTAAATGAATCGTAGATCTCGGTCACATCGATCTCAGCCGGGGTCAGACCAGCCATCGCGAAGGCATCATGTCCTGAAGCAATGGCTGCCTGGTGCGTAGCCAGGTCGGGCATATTGGCGATAGAGTTGTGCGTGTGCGCCTCGCCGTGTCCCAGCACCCAGATGGGCGTCTGGCGCGTGTGGCGCGCGCGTTCGGCACTCGTCACCACGACGGCGCCACCACCATCCGTGACCAGGCAGCAATCCAGCAAGTGCAGAGGCTCGGCCACCCAGCGTGAATTCAGCACGTCCGCGATGGTAATCGGATCGCGCATCATGGCCTTCTCATTCATCGCAGCCCACTTGCGGGTGGCCACCGCCACCTCCGCCAGTTGCTCGCTGGTCGTGCCATACTCGTACATGTGGCGCGTGGCCGCCAGCGCGTAGGCGCCCACGGGAGTCGGCAGGCCAAAGGGTGACTCGAACTGCTCACTGAGCTTGAAGGTAGAACTGCCACGCCCACGCGAACGATCGGAGCGCTGCGTGCTGCCGTAGGTAATCAGCGCGACCTCGAACAAACCGGCCTCGATGCCTGCTACCGCGTGTCCCAGGTGGGCCTCGAAGGACGAGCCACCAATGTTCGTGGAGTCGGTATACCTGGGCCTGATGCCCAGGTATTCGGCCAGCAACATGTTAGGTGACCAGCTCCACCCGCCGGCGCAGAAGAGCGCTTTCACATCGTCAAAACTAAGGCCCGCGTCGGCGAGGGCCGCGCGCGCTGCCTGGTGCTGGAGTTGCAGCACAGTTTTATCGGGGGTGCGACCGAGATCAGACTCGGCCACACCCACAATCGCGGCGCGGGGGCGCGTCATTAGAGTGCCTCCCCGACCTTGACATGCCCGCGCAAGAGATTGCGTGAAATGATATAGCGTTGAATCTCATCTGTGCCCTCGAAGATGCGGTACAGACGCACCAAGCGATACCAGCGTTCGATGGGCAGTTCTTTGGTATAGCCCATGCCGCCGAAAATCTGCATCACACGGTCGATCACGTGATTGGCCATGGTAGCGCCGTGCAGTTTGGCTACCGAGGAGGCATGGCGCGCATCCTTGCCATTCTCATCCTGCCAGGCCGCGTAGAGCACAAGCCAACGCGTAGACTCAATCTCCACATAAGAGTCGGCGATCATCCACTGGATGGCCTGGTACTCGGCGATAGGATGGCCCATGGAGACGCGCTGCTTGGCATAGTCGATGCCCATTTGCAGCGCGCGCTCGGTCGTGCCAATCGCGCCGGCGGGAATACGCCAGCGACCGGCGCCGATCCACTGCATGCCCAGGTTGAAGCCATTGTGCAGTTCGCCCAGAATATTCGTGGCGGGCACACGCACATTCTCGAAATAGAGCGAAGCGGGCCCCCAATCGCCCATGGTGTGAATATAGCTGGATGTCCAGCCCATGTCGCGATCCACCAGGAAGCAGGTCACGCCACCATGACCCCCTTTCTCAGGATCGGTCACGGCAAAGACCATCGCGAAATCGGCCTCGTTGCCGCCCGTGATGAAGATTTTTTCGCCAGTCAGCACATACTCGTCGCCGTCTTTCACCGCGCGCATCTTAATGTTCGCCGCGTCCGAACCGGCTCCTGGCTCGGTCAGAGCGAAGCAAGAGCGCCGGTCTCCATTGATCGTCGGGATCAGATAGCGTTGTTTCTGCTCCTCATTACAGTAGTAGAGGATGTTATCGGCGTTCCCGCCGAAGTTGAACGGCACAAACGTGCGCGACATCTCTATGGTTGTGATCGCAGCCATGATCGGACCGAGGTTGGCCCCGCCGTATTCCTCGGGTGTATTGATACCCCAGAAGCCCAGCTCTTTGGCTTTCCGCTGTAGCTCACGAACCTTTTCGGGTGCCAGCCCTGGCCGGCCTTCGCGCTCGTTGCGCAGGACATCGGCCTCCAGGGGAAGCAGTTCTCTGTTTACAAAGTCACGAACGGTCTGCTGAACCATTTTCTGTTCTTCGCTTAAGCTAAAATCCATGCTCTTACTCCTTTGTAGTGCTGGCTGGCTGTGTCTCCGGACAGGGTGAGAAAGGCTACCACGCTTTCTCCTGTCTCGTTGACAGTATCGAAACGTTCTGGATCTCTGACTATAGTAATAACTGCGCGTGAAAGTAATCAAGCTGAGCGGACGTGTAGGTTTCCAGATCGATGGCAGGCAAAAAGTGCCAGGTTTTCTGGAGGGCCCACAGATGTCCGAGGCCAAGTACATTCGCGGCCAATACATGTGGTTCTACGATATTCGCACGAAAGACGCCCGCACGCTGTCCTTCCTGAAACAATGCCATGAATTGATTATCCAGGTTTTTAATCCTCTCAAGGAGGTGATGGCGTACCTCGCGCGGAATCGTAGAGCTATCGCGGTAGGTAATCAGCACACCTTTTGAATCCTTGTCCAGATCTTTATAAAGTTCGCGCACAATGAAATCAAAGCGTTCAAGCGGATTGGCAATTGTGGTACCTTGTTTGAAGAGGTCAAGGTGGATCAGCGCGGTCTTTTCAAAACAGGCGAGCAGGATATCATCTTTACTGGAGAAGACGTAGTAAATGAGTCCGGCACTGATGCCGGCGGCGCGAGCAATTTCAGGCACGCTTGTCCCGTGAAAACCTTTGCGGCTAAAAAGATCACCAGCAGCGGCGATAATTTCCTCGCGACGGATGTCACGAGATGTTTTAGCAACCATGCTACTCTCGTCCTTCTGCGCACATTGTACATGATAGCTGCCGTCAGTCGTTCTATGGACCATCAAATCGTCGTTGAAGAAAGCCTACCATATTTTGAATGAATATTCAATAGAATTGGCCCCTCTTTTTTGGGCAAATTCTGATAGGCGCCAGCTTTCCGACTACTTTACCAGCCCCTTGCGGCGCATCTGCTCCAGGTCGAAGTCCGCCGGCGCCTGGGGACTTACCCCAGCCTTTGCGCAGGCCCAGCCGATCAGACCGAAGCCGACGCGTAGTCCCAGCACCACCTGTGTCTGTTCCCCGGAGCCGATCAGGTTCAGGCATTCCTGTTCCTTTTCGAGCGCTTTTTCGTCGCTATATGGCTCCTGAGACGTAAGGGGGCGTTCCCTTTGTCCACCGGCAACCAGGTTCGCGCCCTCCAGGAGCGCCTCGTGGGGCGAGAAATCATCGTAGCGCAGCTTGTGACCGCTTGCCAGCAACATCAGCCAGTAACCGACCTGGCTGCCCTCGAAGATGGTATCGGGCTGGAGGCCCTCGTGTACATGCTCGCCGACCTGCACGCCGGATAGCTCTTGCAGTTCGTCGGCCAGCCGCGCCAGCAGGTAGTGGGGATCGTGATCTTGCAGGAGGCGCGAGGTGTTCGATTCCTCGCTCAGATCGTGGTCGCGCAGATAGATGTAGGCGCCATAGAGTTGGTGCAGCTTGTTCTCCAGGTCCTGACACTCGTTCTCGCCCACTCCAGCAGAGGAGGCTGTATCCGCGGCTGACGATAAGACCAGCGGCCCTGTGTTATACACGGTCGCGGGATTGAAGAGGCGCTCGGCCACGGTCTCATGCGTTCCATCAGGCAGGAGGCGACGATAGTAACAACTGCGATAGCCCTCGTGGCAGGCGGCCACGCCATGCTGGATGACATGGATGAGCAGGCTATTCTCTTCGCAATTGACGAAGATCGCGCGCACTTCCTGACTATTGCCCGACTGCTCGCCCTTGCGCCAGATGGCCTGGCGCGTGCGGCTATAGAAGTGCGTATAGCCTGTCTCGCGCGTCTTGCTAAGCGCCTCCTCGTTCATAAAAGCCACCATCAGTACATCTCCGGTCGCGTCATCCTGAATGACGGCGGGCGCCAATCCCTGGCGATCAAACTTTAGCATGGTCGCACCACCACTCCTTGTGTGTGTAGATAGTTCTTGACATCACGAATACGAAATTGCCCGTAATGAAAGATCGACGCGGCCAGCACCGCATCGGCACCGCCAAGCGTCAGGCCTGTATGCAGGTGCTCCAAGGTGCCAACGCCTCCCGAAGCGATGACCGGCACAGACACGCTTTGTGTTACCTGTGCATTCAAGGTGAGATCGTATCCCTGCCGCGTGCCATCCCGGTCCATGCTCGTCAGCAAAATCTCACCGGCGCCCAGGTGGACGCCGCGCTGGGCCCAGGCGAACACGTCCAGGCCCGTTGCTGTGCGTCCTCCATGAATGTACACTTCGTAGCCGCCGGGCATGGCTGGATTGCCCCTGGCATCGATAGCCAGCACGATACACTGCGCGCCGAACTGCTCCGCGCCTGCCCGCAACAGGTCTGGTTGCTGCACGGCGGCGGTGTTGAGCGCGATCTTATCGGCTCCGGCCTCCAGGGTCGCGCGTATATCCTCCACGCTGCGAATGCCCCCGCCCACGGTCATGGGGATGAAGACCTGCTCCGCCGCCTGGCGCACGACATCGAGCATGGTGGCTCGCTTCTCATACGAGGCCGTAATATCTAGAAAGACAATCTCATCGGCGCCCTCTGTATTATAATACGCAGCAAGTTCCACCGGGTTGCCTGCATCGCGCAAATTCACGTAATTGATGCCCTTGACGACGCGCCCTTCTGCCACATCAAGGCAGGGAATGATGCGTTTGGTCAACATGCGTCTCCCTCTTTCTCTATCTCCCGCAGCGCTTCGGCCAGGTCTACATCTCCGGTGTAGATGGCCTTGCCCACGATGGCCCCCTCGATGCCCAGCGTGGCCAGCGCACGCAGGTCGGCGAGCGAGCTGACCCCGCCTGAGGCGATGATCGAACATGGCGGGCTGGCTTCCGCGAGCGCCTGCTGCAATGCCACCAGGGCGCTCACATTCGGGCCCCTCAATGCGCCATCGCGTGCGATATCGGTAGCTATGAAGCGACGTGTGCCTGCCGCCGCCAGTTCGCGAGCCAGCACTGTTGCCTGGACCTGCGATGTTTCGCGCCAGCCGGAGACCGCGATCCGGCCATCACGCGCGTCCAGGCCGACGACGATGCGCTCGCCCCAACGCCGGAGAGCTTCTGCCAGGAGCGCGCGCTCGGTCAGCGCGACGGTACCCAGGACAACACGCTCGATCCCTAGAGCCAGCGCCTGCTCGATATGGGCCAGCGTGCGCATGCCTCCTCCCAGCTCTATACACAGCGGGACCGCCGCGCGTATACGTGTGATCACCCCGGTGTTGACCGGCTCCCCACGTGCCGCGCCGTCCAGATCGACGATGTGCAGCCAGCGCGCTCCGGCCGCGTGCCAGCGCTGGGCGACATGCACGGGGTCGGCATCGTAGGTCGTGACCTGGTTGTAATCACCCTGGTACAGGCGTACACACTGCCCATCCTTGATATCAATGGCCGGCAGAAGGATCATGCGCGCACCCTCTTTACAAAACTCACAAAATTCTGGAGCAACTGCAAACCTACTGTTCCGCTCTTCTCAGGATGGAACTGCGTTCCCCAGAGGCGTTCTGTGACGATCACGCTGCAAAAAGGTGAACCGTATTCGGTGACGGCGGCTACGCCCTGCTGGTCCTGCGGCTCAACATAGTAGGAGTGCGCAAAGTAGAAAAAGGCATCCGCCGGAATGCGCGCGAAGATGGGCAGACCCTCTTGCTGGGCGATCACCTGGTTCCAGCCCATGTGCGGGATCTTGGGGCCGTGTGGAATGCGGCGCACCTCGCCGGGGAAGAGGCCCAGCCCATCAACTTCGCCTTCGGCATGGTGGTCCGCCAGCAGTTGCATGCCAAGGCAGATGCCGAGAAATGGCTTGCCCTGTCGCGTCGCCTGGCGAATGGCCTCGTCCAGACCGCATTGTGTCATGCGTGTCATGGCTGCCCCGCCCGAACCCACGCCGGGCAGTACAACCGCGCGGGCCTCACCAACAGCCCCCGGCTCATCGGTGACCTTGACTGTTGCGCCAACATGCTCCAGGGCCTTCTGAATGCTGCGGATATTGCCCGCGCCATAGTCGATAATCGCGATCATAGGTCGGTCCTCCATGGCTTTATCCCGCTATTGCCCACCTGCACCGCCTGTGCCAGCCCCAGCCAACTGATAGACGGTGGCATGCGTGTTCCATCGCTGAGATTGACAGTCAGCAGCGGGCAACAGAGCAGTGCTGCTTGTATCACTGTCAGCCAATCAGCGGGTAACGCGTTCTGTGCATGCAGCCAGGCAATCATGGGAGTCAGCAGAAACTGCACCTTCGTCTGCAAGATCGCCTGGCGCACGGGAGTCAGTACGTAGTTATGCTCAATGGACAGCGTTTCGTCATGTATGGTGATAGCAAGCTGCAACGTGTGCGCAACCTCCTGCGGAAAGTACATCCAGGTTGCGAAGACATTATGAAAGAGCGGCTTGATTATATCGAGCAGCGGCGTGTGCCTGCCAGCGAAGGCCGGATCAAAGTAGAGGTAGTTCTGGCGCCGCTCTAAAAAGATATTGCCGAAGTGCGCATCTCCATGCCCGATGCTCGTGAGCGCGGCGCACGCAGGATTGAGCGTCGTCTTTGCCTGCTCGATCAACTGGCCCAGGGTGTACTGCTGCGCGACACCGTTGATGAGCCAGCGGTAGTGGAGCAGGTCGTCGAAGCAGATGCTGCTCTGGCTCTCTGGGAAAGGGATAGCTTTCCCCTGGTAGAAGCTGTCCAGGCGGCCACCTGTCAGACGGTGCCAGAAAAGCTGGTGGATCGGGGCCTCTGCGTGTTCCTGCGCGGTGCTTCGGGCCTGGGTCGCCTGGTAGATCTCCAGCAGGCGCGCGCATTCGCGCTGTTCGGCCGCCACCAGGAGATCAAGGCTTACATCGCCCACGCTCCCTGTCTCAATGTCGTGCAGTAGATCGAACATCACTGGCCAGTTGACCACAGGGTAGATCACCATCTGCTGGCCGCCTGTATGCAGCGTGCGCAGGGGCTTGACGATGTTATAGCCTGCGTTGTGCAGAAGTTCCGCGTGATAGTATTCCGCCAGCACACCCTGCTCCTCGACGTGTGTCTTGAAGAAATAGTCTTCGCCGCCAGCACGATACACGCCGTTGAACGAGTTCAGCGACACGGCCCTGGGAGTCAGGGTGACACGCTCGGTTGTGAGATCCATGTGGCGCGCAAACCAGCGCTGTAGCAGGCGCTCGGCCTTCCCACGCTCGCTGAACTGTAAGCGCTGAATGGTCTGCAGACTATCGATGGCTGTCAGCAGAGCCGGCAAGGCGGTGACATCATCGATGGTGAAATCCGGGTTGCTCTGTGCCAGGCCAGAACGCGCTTCGGGGGTACGCGCGCCTGTGAGGACAGCCACTGTCAATGCCCCGGCTACGTGCCCGCCGATGATATCGCTGGTAGAGTCTCCAATGACCATGCATGTTGGTTGGAAGGGATAGGACTCTGAGTTAAGGGAACTGAAGCTGCTTCCGTACGTAGAGCGGTCAAATGCCAACAGGAAGGGGAAGGGATGTGGTTTACTTAAGAAGGTCTGGTTCCCCTGTGTGCGCAGTTCGACCTCGGCCTGTTCAACATAGTCATAGATTGAGATATGCTCTTCGTCGAAGAAGGAGAGGAGTTCATAACGTTCAAGTGGCACAAGCGCTTCCTGGCGCACGCGCCCGGTAGCAATGCCCAGTGTATACCCGTGCTGGTGTAGGGCCTCCAGAGTAGCACGTATGTGTTCTATAGGTAGGAGCGGCTGCTCGAAATAAATACAGCCCAGTTTTCCTGGCTGGCCAGAGGCGCGCTGGTAGGTCTGGCTATAGAGATCATCGCCCAGGTACCATTGCTGAAAAATATCCTGGCAAAATGTCCAGAAAGGGCTGTGGCGCGAGAAGACTCCGGTTATAGGATGAGCCAGTACTTCGCTTGCGTAGCGGTCGCAACGATTGATGAGGTCAAGACCGACGGCGCCATGAAAGGGGGGTGTATCAAGGACGCGCAGATCTGGCTCCAGTGACTGCGTGTTTTGCTGTTCTCCCTGTGATAGGTATTTCCTGAAAGCTGTGATCCAATCGCCATCCCAGGGCCGCAATGGCAGCAGTTCGGCACGATCCGGCAGGTGCGCCAGCAGATTGATCAGGTACAGGCACGCCCAGATATAGGATGTATCCCAATTCGAGTTGATGGCGCGGGCTTTGAGGGTCAGGAGCGCCTGCTCTGGAAATACCGCGCGGCTGGTGCGGCGGCTCTCCTGCGCAGATGGTGCTGGGTGATACTGCATGTCCTCACCGATGGTTCCTGTGCCTAGATGCCAGTAGCGCGGGCTATAGAGTAGTTCATGCACTGTCAGACCTGCCGCGTCCCAGTAGGCCTCTTCACTGGTGATCACGCCATCAAGGTCGAATATAAGCAGGTCTTTCAAGACATCCTCGCCAATCTTGCGCTCAGGGCGCGCACACTTGCTGGCTCTTCTCCAAAGCGATAGGTTAAAGGTGTCACATCGATGTGCTCGGCCCCTATGGCGCGTAGGGCTGTCATCATCTCCACCAGTTCGGGGGCTGAACGTCCCACGCTGACCATGCCTGAGAGGGTATACCATGGAGGCACGTCATCGCCATCGGCTTCAAACCCGGCAACCCGGCACTCGAAGCCGGGAAGGAGCACTTTTAAGCGCTGTATGATAGTGGTATGTGTATCGCCATCCGTCTTTGGGATAGAGGCGGTCAGCATCGAGCGATTCCGTGCCTGCATATGGGCGTTTACCAGTTCCAGTATCACAGTCGCCAGGCGTAAGAGCGCCGGATTTTGCTTCAGGAGCTGGGCATTGGCGATCAAGCAGGCCTGTGACTGTAGAACGACGCCATCATGCAGAAGTTTCAGGCGATTTTCGCGTAGCGTCGTGCCCGTTTCGGTGAGGTCGACGATCAGGTCGGCCGTGCCTGTCAGGGGCGCGGCCTCCAGAGCGCCATGGGGGGTGACGATCTTGCAATGGGTGATCCCCTGGCTGCGCAGGAATTGCTTCGTGAGGGCCGGGTACTTGGTGGCGATGCGCAGGCCGCGCCGCTTATGGCTCTGGTAGTATCCCGCCAGGTGCCAGAGGTCGGCGCAGGTGCTGACATCGATCCAGGTCTCTGGTACCGCCACAACCAACTGGCAGGCCCCGTATCCCAGGTCACGCTCCAGCACGATAAGCTCATCATCTTGCTCATCTTCGTCGCGCGTTTCGCCGCCATCTCCGCGATGCTCGGCCAGGATATCGTAGCCGGTAATGCCAAGCATAGCATCTCCATCTCGCACCAGCAGAGGGATATCGGCGGCGCGCTGGAACACGACCTCCATCTCCGGCATGCTCTTCATGCGTGCCAGGTACTGGCGTGGATTGTTCCGGCTGACCTTCAGGCCACACTCAGCCAGGAATGCCAGCGTGGCCGTCTCCAGGGCGCCTTTGCCAGGTAAAGCCAGGCGCATCATATCAGGCTCCGCGTTCATCGCCACTCCTCTGCTGTGAACATAGCTCCCGTCGATGTATCAATCGAGATAGCACGCTCCAGGCCTGTTGCCAGGTCATGGGCCGTCACCTTTCCACTGCTGCGTTCGTCCTCGCCCACAATCAGGGCTAGCGCGATCTCTCTCTTAGCGGCCAGTTTCAGTCCGGCACTAACACCATGCCCCGTTACATCCACCTCTATCTGTCCCCCGCGTTGTCGAAGCGTGCGTGCTACTGTGAGCGCATATGGCACATCTTTTTCGTTTATAGGTATGACAAGTGCTTGTGTAGTCTCAATGGCTATATGAAGTACATGAGTAGGCACCAATGAGAGGAGACGCTCAACGCCAAAGGCAAAGCCACAGGCTCGAACATCGCGCGGACCGCCAACGGCACGCACCAGGTGGTCATAGCGTCCACCCCCGCAGACCTGGGCATCAAAACCATCTTCATCCTGGCTGTGGATCTCGAAAACCAGGCCAGTGTAGTAACTGACGCCGCGTCCAAGGGCCAGGTTCAGGATAATGTGTTCGTTGGGTACCCCTCCCTGGTTAAGAATGGCCACCAGTTGTTCCAGCTCTAGCAAGGGCGCGGCGTCCAGTTCATAGCGTTCCAGCAACGCGCGCACCTCGTCGAAGACGGCGGGCGGAGAACCGGCGATGGCGTGGAGGGCGCGTAGGAACTCCAGCGCGTGCAAAATCTGGCGGCGCTGTTCGCTACGCCCCATCTTCCACAGAAAGCGCTCAACGACCTCGTGCCGCGTTTCATCATCCCCCAGAGATATATGCATGCCACCTAGCAGAGAAGCAACAAGGTGGGCCTGCTCTATAGGAAGCGTTTCCGCGTTGGGGTCGCCCAATGGTTCTCTTGCGGATATGGCTATAGGATATAAAGCCTCCAGGCGCGCCTGGGCCACCTGCTCCCCCTGGGGCGAGCGGCTGATCTGCTCCATCAGACTGAGCAGCAGGTGGGCCGCGTGTTCGTCCAGGTGCAGGCGCTGGATGAAGCCGCTGGCAACGCCGATGTGTCCCAGTTCCAGACGGTACTGCTCGATCTGTAAGTCGCGCAGCATATCGCAGGCAAGCTGGATCATCTCGGCATCGGCATAGGATGGCTGGCCGCCGAAGAGTTCAACCCCAAGCTGCGTATGCTGCCGGTAGCGACCGCGCCCCGGAGCTTCGTAGCGGAAGACCGGTCCCGCGTACTGGAAGCGCAGCGGCAACGCCTGCTGCTGGTAATGATCGAGATAGAGCCGACAGATAGAAGCGGTGTACTCCGGGCGCAGGCAAAGGTCACGGTGATGCAAACGGAACGCATACAGGTTCTGCCATGACTCCTGTCCGAAGCTGTTCAAGAAGAGATCGCTGCGTTCAAGCACGGGCGCATCCACCGGGGCATAGCCGGCCCGGCCCAGGAAAGCCCGCGCGTGTACCAGCACCTGCTGCTGCCGCTGGTACGCATCGGGAAGGAGGTCATACATACCTCGCAATCGTTCAACGCGCTTCTTCATAAGCTGCTTGTTTATTTCCTCTCTCTGACGATCATAGTTCCGGCCCCCTGGTCGGTGAACAACTCGCGCAGCAGGATATGCGGCTCGCGTCCATCGACGACGTGGACACGTGGCACAGACCGTAGCGCATCGAGGCAGGCGGTGACCTTGGGGATCATCCCGCCCTGAATAACCCCCTCTTCAATGAGCCGCAGCGCCTCGGCCTCGCTCAGTTCCGAGATCAGCGTCCCGTCGTCGCGACAGATGCCCACGACATTGCTCAGAAAGATCAACTTCTCCGCGTTCAAGGCTCCGGCCAGGTGCGCCGCTACAATGTCCGCGTTGATATTCAGGCATGTGCCATCGGCTCCATACCCCAGGGGGGCCACAATCGGGATGTACTCCTGCTCAATGAGGGCCTGCACTGGAGAGGGATCAACCTCGTCAACCTCGCCCACGAAGCCCAGGCTGGCATCCTCGATATGTGCCCGCACCATACCACCATCGGTGCCGCTCAGACCGATGGCATGGCCACCCATCTGCGTCGCCATCAAGACCAGTCCTTGATTCACCTGGCCCAGCAGCACCATGCGCACAACTTCCAGCGTCGTCTCATCGGTCACGCGCAGACCATTCTCAAAGCGGGTGGGTACGTTCAGCTTCTTGAGCCAGGCATTGATATACGGTCCACCGCCATGCACCAGCACCGGACGCGCACCCAGCGCACGCAGCCAGACAATATCCTGCAAGACGGCTTGTTGATACTCCAGTGTACTGCCACCCAATTTTATCACTAGCGTCTTGTCTTTCAAAAAATCGATATAGGGCAGCGCTTCACGCAAGACCTGCGCGATCAGGTGCTGGTCGTTGATAATCTCTCCATCGGGTGTCTGCGAAAATGTGATAGCCATGATATGACAACCTCCTCCGGGCTTGTGAATATCGCTCTTTCGGGCTTATAAACCGCGCCCCTACGGAACGAGCGCCTGGGCAGGCAGCCCAGTCGTCTCCGGCAAGCTAAAGAGCCGGTTCGCATTCTGAATAGCCTGGCCCGCTGCTCCTTTGATGAGGTTATCCAGGCAGGAGACGACGACCAGCCGGCGCGTGCGCGCATCCACCAGCGGATAGAGCAGGCACTGGTTGCTGCCACTGGTCCATTTCGTATGCGGCGCCTGGTCGACAACACGCACAAAGGCTTCATCAGCATAATAGGTTTCATAGAGCGTGCGCACTTCCGCCGTTGTCATCTCCTGCCTCAGGTTGGCATAGCAGGTCGCCAAGATGCCACGCGTCATCGGTATCAGGTGGGGTACAAACGTAATACGTAGCGGCTCCTCGCCGGCGGGTGTCACCGCCTCCAGTTCCTGGGCGATCTCCGGCAAATGCCGGTGGCCGTTAAGGCTATACGCACTGACATCTTCATTGACTTCGGTGTAATGCGTAGCCAGACTCAGACTGCGACCGGCGCCACTGACGCCCGATTTGCTATCAATAACCACGTCAGGAGTAATCAGTCCGGCCGCGCGTGCTGGCAAGAGGGCCAGGATGGCGGCAGTCGCATGGCAGCCAGGATTAGCCACCAGCGAGGCGCCCTCGATATCCGCACGATAGCGCTCGCATAGGCCATACACAGCGCTCTCCAGCAGGCTTGGCGCGGGATGGGTGTGCCGGTACCACTCCTGGTAGAGGGCGACATCGTGCAGGCGAAAATCGGCGGAGAGGTCCACCACCTTCGTATCCTGCTCCAGCAGCGAGACCACGGCCTCCGCCGCCGCCGCGTGCGGCAGACACACAAAGGCCAGGTCGCTGCGCTCCGGCTCAGAGG
>JALYVR010000016.1:15942-18407 GCA_030853145.1 Chloroflexota bacterium
AGGCGATCACCTGCTCAGCCAGCGCGCGCGCACTCGTCCAGGCGCTCAGGTGTGGAAAGACCTCGCCCAGACGCTGACCGGCGGCGCTGCGCGCCGTCACCGAGGTCACGGCAAAGCGCGGATGCTGCGCGAGGAGGCGCAGTAACTCCATGCCGGTATAGCTTGTCACATTGACAATCGAAACGCTTATCATCGGCTCTATGCTCCTTGACACAAGATGGGGACCAGGCACGGTCAACGCGAACCAACAAAAAAAGCCCTCGTCCCTAGTTCAACTTCAAAGGGACGAGAGCCAATATGCGTTGCTCCCGTGGTACCACCCTGCTTGTCACCCCGTGCTCCGGCGCAGATCTTCCTCACCACACTGTGACGAAGGGCTTGTGACCACTTTTAACGGTTATGCGCTGCGTGGGAACCACCCACCTATCCTACTTGCCCAGCTATCGTAGCCAGACTTTCTTCGGCAGCCGCTCACGAAGGGGTTCTGAGAAAACGTGACACATCCATTCCGGCCTTTCACCGTCGCCGGTTCGCTGTTGGGCGCCACGCTCATACTTTGTTCGCTCAGCGCGGGTCAGACTCTCTGTATTTTGTTCTTGCATTAAGAATAGCAGTAGATGTGTGGATTGTCAACAAACATGCAGGGATGAAAATCCCCAGGATATACAATTTGACATTGATCTCGGTTTTGTGCATCGAATCTAAATGACTTTGCGCCTGATCCACCAGAGAGCAAGCACAGCAAAAAAAATGGTGAGAGCGAAAAAGATCGCACTTTCTATCCCCTGAAACAGCCAGAATCTCTCGACAGGCTGGTACGCGGCAAAATGTCTGATATGGTATTGCTGTACGCAGCTCGCCAGCATAGTAACCTGCGCCTGCCGATCGGTTGTGCCTGCTTTCACACAGAGAGGAAAAAGATCATGTGGTGTGGCGTACATCTTGCCCTGGCTATCGATATAACCCTTCTCAACAATCCAGCTTGTTGAAGCAATAGGAGGCGCTTTACTCTGGTTGTAGGCCCAGGTAATCGTCAATTGAGGCGTGAGGTGCGGACGCAAGAGGAGTTCAATAAGAACGCGTAGCAGCACAAAAACAGCCAATGTAATGGCCATTGCCGGAAGCGTCTTGCGTATTATTATCCCAACCACAATCCCCAGCACAAGGGCAAAAAGGCTATACGCAAGCGGAACCAGCCCTTGCAGGTCATACATGATCCACGGTCCAGCGGACACATTCACCGGCGCATTCCACCACCACATCACAACACTCAAGGTAGCAAACACCAGGAGGATTGCTCCCATGAGCAACGCCTGTTTCGTGACCAGCCAGTGAAACCGCGTGATACTCTGTGTCCAGGCCAGGCGATACGTTCCACTCTCTAACTCACGGGCGACAGCAGGAGCCCCGATAAACAACCCGACGAGAAGAGGAAGAATAGCGAGTATAGGAAGCCCAAACGAGGTAATAATGCGATTGAGAGCACTCGTAAAATCAGAAATGGGCTGAGTACAACTGGCATTCGCAGAGTGCGCGAGACAGCTAGCCACCCCCATCTGTTGATAGGCAGCGGCAAGATTCATCCCACTTATCAGCAGGTCCACAACAATGATGATGAAAACAATGCCTGTTATCAGAGCTTCTGTACGATGCTGTCTCCAGGTAACCCAAATCATAGCGAAATCTCCTGTTCATTGTGTTCCAGAATTACCGGGGCATTTGTTGCAGGCCGGCCTAGGTACGCGAGAATAATCTCCTCAAGCGCCACATCTTCCATTTTCCACGAAGGATCAAAGGAACGGTTGTTGGTTCGTATGAGCAATGTGCTTCTTGATCTGCCCTGATCTACCTGAAGGACAGGAACAGCATTCCTTATTGCCTCAACCTGCTCCGAGGGAACCTGCATCTTTTTATGAGAACGGAAAATTTGCTCTGTAGAACCAACCAGTTGTATTCGCGAGGACGAAAGGATGATCAGGTAGTTACAGACGCGTTCGAGGTCTGAGAGGATATGGGATGAGATTACAATAGTCAAATGAGAGGTAGACGCGGCGTTTAGCAGCGTCTGCTGAAATTCTTTCCGGGCCAGGGGGTCCAGATGAGCCGCTGGCTCATCCAATAGGAGCAGTTCCGAGCGCTTGGCGAGGACAAGCGCCAGTGTGACCTGTGCTTGCTGGCCACCTGAGAGTTTCCCCACAGGGCTGTTAAGAGGAATCTCCAACTGTTGCATCCGCGCTCGCGCCTGATCGTCATCCCAGCGTGGATTTAATTTACGCCCAAATGTGAACATATCTCTGACAGTAAAATTCCGATACAAAGAACGGTCCTGCGCCACAAAGCCAACATGCGCGAGTACCTGGGCCGGAGCTTTATGCGGCGAACGCCCAAACACCAAAACATCACCGGCACTCGGCTCGATTAACCCCATAGAAAGATGCATAAGCGTGGTCTTGCGAGCTCCATTC
>JALYVR010000384.1 GCA_030853145.1 Chloroflexota bacterium
GAGCCGCATCGGGCAGTACAAGGCCGAGTCTGCGCGCGAGACGATTGAGGCGCTGAACCCCGATGTGAAGGTGATTACCCACATCGAGCGGCTGGATGAGAGCAACGTGGCGCGCATTATCGCCGACTACGATGTGATTGTCGATGGCACCGACAACTTCCCCACGCGCTACCTGTTGAACGATGCTGCCTTGCTGGCCAACAAGCCCGTGGTTCATGGCAGCGTCTTCCGCTTTGAGGGCCAGGTGACCGTCTTCAAGCCATACGAGGGACCGTGCTATCGCTGCCTCTACCCGGAGCCGCCGCCAATCGCGCTGGCGCCGAGCTGCGCCGAGGCTGGCGTGCTGGGTGTGTTGCCTGGCGTCATCGGCCTGCTGCAAGGCGTCGAGACCATCAAGCTCATTCTGGGCATCGGCGAGCCACTGGTGGGGCGCCTGATGATGTACGATGCCCTGGCCGGCGAGTTCAGCGAACTGCACCTCTTCCGTGATCCGCACTGCCCGGCCTGCGGCGAGAACGCGCATCCAGAGAACCTGCCGACTTACGCAGACGTTTGCGCTATCCCGGCGTAATTGATTTCATTCCCCGGCATATTCCGCGGCCAGAGCCTGGATGGGACGCGGCCGCGGAAAGCTGAGAACATGATTGATCCATACAATAAGGAGGATACGATGGCAACAGTTCGTCTCGCCCCAGTGTTACGCGCCTCGGCTGGAGGCTCCAAGCAGGTGAGCGCCGAGGGAAGTAATCTGACAGAAGTTTTAGCCGATCTCTATAAACACTATCCGGCATTAAAGGAACAGATCCAGCCGGAAGGCGATCTCAGCCGTTTCATCAACGTGTATATCAACGACCAGGATGTGCGCTATCTACAGGGCTTGCAGACAAGCATTGGCCCGAACGATACCGTGATCCTGTTGCCCGCCATGGCCGGCGGCCGGTAGCAGTGCGCTTGATCGCATTGCTACGAAGAGGAGAGCGCTATGCTCTATAGCAGCATACTGGATACCATTGGCAATACGCCGCTGGTGGAATTGAAGAGCTTCAGCCCGCACGCGGGAGTGCAGATCTTCGCGAAACTGGAGGGTTGTAACCCCTCTGGCAGCATCAAGGACCGCATCGCCAAAAAGATGGTCGAGGACGCGGAGGCCAGCGGAAAGCTGACCCATGACTCCGTGTTGCTGGAGCCGACAAGCGGCAATACAGGGATCGCGCTGGCCATGATTGCGCGTGTGAAGGGCTACAAGTTCACGGCGGTCATGCCCGATAATGTGACGAGCGAACGTCGCCAGATGCTGGAACTCTATGGCGCACAGATCATCTTTTCCCCTGGGCAACTGGGAAGCAATGGCGCGGTGAAGCTGGCCAGAGAGCTAGCGGAGAAAGACCCGCGCTACCTTATGCTCTACCAGTATGGCAACACCGCTAACCCGCAGGCGCACTACGAAGGCACGGCGGTGGAGATCATCAAAGACCTGCCCGACCTTGACGTGTTTGTGGCTGGCCTGGGTACCGGTGGCACGCTCACCGGGAGCGCGCGCCGCTTGAAAGAATACAATCCCGCCATCAAGATTGTGGCCGCTGAGCCGATGCAGGGTGACGGCGTGCAGGGCTTGCGTAACCTGGAGGATGGCTTTGTGCCGCCGGTGTTAGACCAGTCGTTGCTCGATGCCAAGATCCTGGTGGCCAGCGTTGACTCCATTCGCCGCACACGCCAATTGAAGGACCAGGAAGGCATCTTCGCGGGACCATCGTGTGGCGCGGCGCTGCACGCGGCTCTGCGTATCGCGGCGAGCATGGAGCGTGGCAAGATCGTGGTGGTCCTGAGCGATGGTGGCTGGAAGTACCTGAGCGAAGACCTGTGGACCCGCGATCTGGGCGAACTTGAGGATGACCTGGAGACCAAATTGTTATGGTAACTGAAGAACGCTTTATTGTGCGTATCCCCGGCCCGATGTACGCCGATATGCTGGCCCATGTCGTGGCTGGCTATCCCAATGAAACCTGTGGCCTGCTGGCGAGCAAGGATGGTCAGGTGGTCAAGAACTACCCGACCGCCAACGCCGCCGAGCATCCTGACGACTTCTCGGAGATCGGCCCCGAAGATCTGCTGCGCATTTCCTACGATATCGACGAGTACGATGGCGAAATGTACTCGTACTATCACTCTCACCCTATCAGCGAAGCCTATCCCTCGCGCCGGGACATCGAATGGGCCAGGCGCAACAAACTCTACTATATCATCTTCTCTCACCAATATTATCCCGAACCACCCTATGCGCGCGTGTTTCTTATTTACGATGATGATACAATAAGCGAGGGCAAGATCGAAATTGTCTAGCCTTCACTTACCGTAAAAGCAGGCAAAAGCAGCGTTTATTCTCTATGGGTAGATAATTTTCCAGGCATGTGCTGGCCGGAAATATGTGATATTGTTTAAAAAGCCGGGGTATCCTATGCTACTGCCTGTGCCATTGTAAAAGTGGATAGCCAGCGGCTTTTTTCTTAGTAGTTGAGGTGCAGATTGCACGATCTGTATATGCCGCTCCCTGCTGGCCAGGTCATTCGCGAGCGCTATGCTGTGGAGGAACTCCTGGGCAGAGGCGGCTTCGGTGCCGTATATTTAGTTCGAGACCTGCGCGTGAAGCAGAACGTCTTTGCTCTCAAAGAGGTTATTTATCTGGGCGAGCGGGACCGGGAGAGGTTCATTTTTGAAAGTGAGCTGCTGAAGCGTCTTGAACATCCATCGCTGCCGCGCGTCTACCGCGTATTTGAGGACGAAGCGCGCCACCGGGCCTACATGCTCATGGACTATATCGACGCGCCCAACCTGGACAAATTGCGGCAGCAGCAGACACAGAAACGCTTTGCGCTTCCGCAGGTGCTGACGATCATGGCGCCCATCATGGATGCCGTGAGTTACCTGCACAGTCAGAACCCGCCGATCATTCATCGCGACATCAAACCGGCGAACATCATCTGTCCGGCGGCAGGCGATGAGGCCGTGCTGGTCGATTTTGGCATTGCCAAGGAGTACGAGCCTAACTCAACAACGACCGCCGTCCGCTACTGCTCGCCTGGCTACGGTGCGCCTGAACAATACAGCTCAGGCACGAATATCTGCACCGATATCTATGGCCTGGGCGCCACCATCTATACGCTTCTGACCGGCAGCGCTCCCGCCGATGCCCTCAGCCGGATCGCGCGTATAAGTGGCGGGAAGGACGATTCTCTTGAGCCTCTCAGAACTGTGACGCCCGCTCTGCCCGGCTATATTATCGACGCCGTAACGCGCGCGCTGGCGATCAAAAGCGGCGACCGTTTCGCGTCGGTGGCCGAGTTCTGGCAGGCCTTAAACGCGCATCCCATGTGGCGCCAGTTGACCACGCCTATTAGCCCTCTGCCCGTTTCGCTTCCGGTTCCCAGGGTGGAGAGACAGCCAGCGCGAGAGATCATGCCTGCCCCTGCCAGGCTGAAGGCATCCACGCCAGCATCTGCACCATCACTCGCGCCGGCTTCCTCACCTTCTACATCATCGCTCGCGCCAACTCCTTCACCTGTGTCCACACCGGCACCTGCACGTTCTGGGCGGAGACGCATAGTTGTGCCGCTCGTCTTTCTCCTCTTCCTGGTCGTGGCCCTGGTTGGCATAAATATCTTCCCGGCTCTCATCCGCCAGTCGCAGGCCCGTTCCGCCAATGTCACATCGAGGCCAGGCAGCACGGCAACAGTGGGCGGTGTACCCGGCTCCCAAGCAACGCTCACCCCTGTTCCTGCTACAGCCACGCCAACCGCCAAAGCCAGTCCCACCAGTCCAGCGAACGGGTTTCCTCCCGCTAATCCAACCACGCAGCCCACCTCACGTCCGACCGTGCAGCCTACGCCACGTCCAACACAGCCGCCTACAGCTACCCCGGTTCCCATGCCCAATGTGGCCGGGAACTATCATGGCTCCATCGACGATACGACCGCGAACATCATCGCCGGCATGACCCTCGCGATCCAGCAGCAAGCGGGCCAGGGCAGCATCCACGGCAGCTTTACCGTCAACTCCCCTTTGGCCGGCAACGGCAACTTCACAGGTAGCGTCACCACCGGCAAGTCCATCCAGTTCACTGTACCGGGCAGTCAAAATAGCCGCCCGCTCTACTTCTGGGGATCAATCCAATCGGACAGGAGCCTCATAGGCAGTTATTGCAGTCTGAATACTCAGAATCAGTGCGACCCCAACGCGGGCGCCGCTGGAACGTGGAATGTCACATACGGCTGATGCCTTCTCCCCTTGACCTATATCAAAATTTCGTCTATCATACACTTAGACACTCGAAATAATAGAGGATGAAAGTATGGCACAGGAAACCGCGCATGAGGAGGCTGACCTTGCGCGTGCGCTGCTGGAGATTACTCCGGGGTTATTGCGCCGGCTGAGCGCCGACCTCCCGCTTGATAGCGAGGCGACCGGCAACTGTCCTGGCTGGCGCGAAGTCGTGGAGCTGCGCGCGACACCGGGGCAATTAACGTTGCTGCGTGTGCTTGCCGATCATGAGCGCTGTACGATGCAGGAACTTGCCGAGCACCTGGCGGTGGCGCCCTCGACGGCGACGGCGATGGTCAAGCGTCTGTTGGCGCAGGGGTACGTCGAGCGCAACCACGATGAGGGCGATTGGCGCACTGTCTGGGTGCGGCCCACCGAGGCGGGGTGCCTGGCGGTCTCCACATTCGAACGCGCACGCCAGGCTTCGCTGCTGCGCCGTCTGGCGCGTCTGAGTGCTGAGGAGCGTGCGCAGATCCAGGCCGCGCTCCCGGCATTACGTCATCTCGTCGAGCTATAGCTATTATCGAGCGTATTTACCTATTCTTATTCAGGAAGGATATCATGGAGACTTCTCATAACCCCTCTACAGATGCTTCTGGCGGTCTGCGACAGAATGTTGGTGAGGTGGAGGCGCTCGCAACGCATCAAGATGGCTATCGCTGGACGGCGCTCTCTGTCACTACTGTTGGCGCGCTTCTGGCCTCGGTTCAGGGATCTGCGCTGCTGATCGCGTTGCCCAAGATCATGACTGATCTGCACGCCGGCTTCTTTACCATCATGTGGGTACTCATGGGGTACTTGCTTATAACCACTGTACTGACGCCTGTGGTCGGGCGCCTGGCGGATATGTGGGGGCGCAAGCGCCTGTATAATGCCGGCTTCATCATGTTTACGCTCGGCTCGTTGATCGCGGGCCTGGCGCAATCGCAGTTCCACGGCGGCGACCTGATCGCGGGGCGCCTGGTTCAGGGCATTGGTGGGACGCTGCTGATAGTGAACAGCACGGCGATTGTCACCGACGCCTTTCGTAAGGGACAGGTCGGCCTGGGCCTGGGCATTAACCAGATCGCGGGCGCGGCCGGCTTCTTGATCGGTCCGATCATTGGTGGCCTGCTCACTGAGGTGTCCTGGCGCTGGGTCTTCCTCTTTAATGTC
>JALYVR010000385.1 GCA_030853145.1 Chloroflexota bacterium
GATAGAGATCTCGCTTGCGGGTGCCCTGTTCCAAATACGACATCGTGCCTCCGATAGAGATCTCGCTTGCGGGTGCCCTGCTCCAAGGTCGACATCGTGCCTCCGATAGAGATCTCGCTTGCGGGTGCCCTGCTCCAAGGTCGACACCTGCTGGAGTCGCAATGTTTGTGCCCTGCTCCCATGCCTTCATCTCTCTCTCTATGTAGTATCAACGAATGCGTTTACAAGCCCGCTCGCCAGGCGAGACCGTGATGTCATTGGGTAACAGGCGGACTTGTAAACGGCGCCCCTACCTCCCATGTTGTCTCTTATCTCTCAACATATATCTCCCTCATGCGCTTCCTTCTCTTACATCTTTTCGTCACCGTGAAAAAATACCCCTGCGAGGGGACTTCCAGGGAAGTTAACGGGCCAGATTCTCCGGCACCAGGTAGGTCACGGCCACCGGGAAGAGGCGCGGCTGCGGGTCGGCGAAGCGCTGCTGGACGCGGCTGCGCTCCTGCTCGATCTCGGCGTCGATCTGGGCGGCGCGGGCCTCCAGGGCCGAGAGGTCGCGCTCGTACTGCTGGCGCTCCTCCGTCGAGAAGCCTGTCAACTGCAACTGCACGACCTCTGGCTGGCGCAACTCTTGCATGATGCTCTCCTTGAGTTCGCTGAGGATGGCGCGGATGTCGCGCTCCTCTTTGGCGGCGCGGTCGGCCAGGGCCTTCTGCAAGCTCCCGCTGCGCTCGCGCATACGCGCCTCAAGGGCCTGCATCAGCGCATCGCGATGCCGCTCCCACTGTTCGCGCAGGCGCTCTTGCAGCGCTTCAGGCACGCCCTGGTCCTGGGCTACTTCCAGCGCCTGCTTGAGCTGGCTCTCGTTCATGCGTGCGAAGCGGCCCTCGCGCAGGGAGCCACCCGCTGCGATCAACTCTTCGTGCAGGCGCTGGTGGTCGCTGCCCAGGATCAGCAGCCGGGCGTGGGCGATGACCACCGGCGTATCCAGGGCGTGGCTGGGAACTGTGCGCGCCGTCACACGGTAGAGCTTGCGTTGATCGTCGCTGGTCCACACCTCGGCGCGCAGCAGGCGCAGCGACATCGAGACCAGGCGGTGATTCAGGTGGGCCAGCACCACATCGTCGCGGCCCTGCGCCAGCGTGTGATCGAAGACGATGGGTCGCTTCAGCTTCGTGTGGGGATGCTCCAGGCCATCGGTGCAGCGCGCCCAGCTTCCGCTCAGCGCCGGCACATCGAAGACCGCGATGGGCGGCTGCGTGCCGTGGGAGTCGCGCAGCGTGCGGGGCTGCAACGCGGGCTGGCGGGCAAGCTCCAGAGCCGTCTCCACCACGGCCTGCACATTCTCAGG
Organism: Chloroflexota bacterium; assembly: GCA_030853145.1. Classification (GTDB taxonomy): domain Bacteria; phylum Chloroflexota; class Ktedonobacteria; order Ktedonobacterales; family Ktedonobacteraceae; genus JALYTT01. The sequence continues at coordinate 1,349 of JALYVR010000385.1, forward strand.
CGTCAGGCCGAGTTCGCGCCGGCCATCCTGCAACTGCTGGTACAGGAGTTGGATGCGCTCGCCCAGCTTCTCGCGCTGCTTGCGCTCAAAGGCGCGCATACGGCGCGACGGCGCCTGCTCCTCCGCGTGTTTTGTATCCAGCCGGCGACGCCGGCCCAGCATGGCCTCCTCGACCTGCTCGGCGATCACCGGGCCGACGTTGCCCAGGTCCTCGCGGATCTTCTCGATCTTCTCCACGGCGATCCATAGGAACTCCAGATCGGCATCCAGCTTGCCCACAGGGATCTCCGCGCCATCGTCGCTGTGGTACGCGCTGCCCACGAAGTGGTAGATATCCACCTGGGCGGCGCGCTGGCCGTGGCGGTCGATGCGCCCGTTGCGCTGCTCCAGGCGATTGGGGTTCCAGGGGATCTCGTAATGCAGCAGCCGCGAGCAGTGGTTTTGCAGGTCGATGCCCTCGGAGGCGGCATCGGTGGCCAGCAGAATGCGCACAGAGGCCGCGGCCGGGTCGGCCTGAAAGGCGGCCTTGATCGCCTCGCGCTCCTGCGTATCCATGCCGCCGTAGAGCATCAGCAGGCGCCGCTCGCCATCGGGACCCTTTTCTGCGAAGCCCTCGCGCGCCAGCAGGTCATAGAGCCAGTTCTGGGTGGCGCGATACTCAGTGAAGATAATCACGCGCTCGTCGGCCCAGCGCTTCCCCGGCCGCAGCGTTTCATGCAGCCATGAGATCAGGCGGCGCGCCTTGCTATCGGGCTGGTGCCGCGCCCCCTCGGCCCAGGCGTGCATCTGTGCGAGCAGGCGCTGTTCCTGGGCGTCTGGCTCGCGAAAGAGCGGCGCGGCGGCCTCCAGCGCCGCGCTGGTCGCATCGTCCAGGGCCTCATCATTATCGCTCTCCTCCTCAAGCTGCTCGATCTTGCCGCGCAGGATGCCCGTGCTGGGGCGGCGCGTCACGCTCTGGCGGCGCACGGCCTGGCTGAGGGAGCGCTGGTGCTGTTGCAGGGTCACAAAGAAGGCTTCGGGCGACGAAAAGAGGCGTTTCTTGAGCAGCTTCAGCACAAACTCCGTCGCGTAGTGTTCGACGGCATTCTCCCGCGAGCGCTCAACGCGCAAGCGGCTGTACTCCTGAAGCACCTGGTGCGCCTCGCGTTCCTGCTGCGTGTAGGCCACGGCCAGCGCCCCGATCTCGCGTTTGGGGAAGCGCGCCGAGCCATCCCAGCGTTTCGGCAACTCCGACTTCAGGCGGCGCACCATAATGGCGTTCAACTGCTCGTGGTCCGGCTCGACGCCCCTGGCGAAGCGCTGGTTATCCAGCAGTTCCAGCAGCGCCGCGAAGCTCTCGCGGTAGCCATTGTGCGGTGTCGCCGAGAGAAAGAGCTTATGCTCAAAGTGCGGCGCCAGCCGGCGTAGGGCCGCCGTGCGCAGCGAATCCGTCGCGTAGCGGCCGCGCCCGGAAGGGGCCACATTATGCGCCTCATCGAGGATCAGCAGATCGAAGGTGCGCGGGTAGGGCGATGCGCCTTCGGGCGGCAGGGCCTCGCTGAAGAGGCGCATGGGCCGCTCGCGCTTCAAGAAATCGATGGAGGTGATCAGCCGGGGGAAGTGCGTCCAGGGATTGAAATGCAGGCCGCGCTCGCGGCGCAGATCATGGATCAGCCGGCTATCCACGATGCGGAACTCCAGGCCGAACTTATCGCGCATCTGGTCGTGCCACTGCACCTGGAGTGCGGCGGGGCAGATAATCAAGATGCGGCGCGCGCGATGGCGGATGATCAGTTCCTGCGCCACCAGCCCCGCCTCGATGGTCTTGCCCAGCCCCACATCATCGGCGATCAGCAAGTTCACACGCGGCATCTGGATCGCGCGCGCCACCGGATCAAGCTGGTAGTCTTCGAGGTCGATACCACTGCGGAAGGGAGCCTGGATGGCGCGCACATCGGCGGTAGAGGCCGCGCCCCAGCGCACTGCGTTGAGAAACGTATCCAGGCGCTGCGGCGTATCGAAGCCCGCCGGGTAGGGCAGCGGCGTCTTCTCGATAGGCCTGGCGCCCGGCTCGATCTCCCAGATCACCTGGAGGTCCTCGCCCAGCGCGTCATCCTCGACCGAAGCCAGCGTCACCAGATGCTGCGGCTGCGTATACAGGCTGCCGGCGGACAAGATATCGGGTGGCAGGGTGCTCTGCACGATATCCACCACTACATAGCGTCGTCGCCGGGCGTCCACCAGTTGCCCCGGCTCCGGCAGAGAGAAAGCATGGCTCAAGGAGATCTCCTCGCTAACAAGAACGGGGGTGAGGGAGAGAGCAACTTCTTTTCAGTATAGCAGGCGAGCCAAAGAGAGATCTTCTCCTAACAACCCCGGTTCACAAAAATTGGAAGATGTGTCTGCGCCATCTTAAAGTTGTTCAAGGTCACAGTGGAAAGCGAATTATGTACTGAAAAATGGCTAGTATTCATTGTGCATAGTAAGTTTGTGCGCTCGCTTTTAGATGGTAGCGCTATTATAACACCATTGATGAGGATCGTGCTATAGATAGGCAGGTATCACTTCCCAGTTTTTTGCCTGTGAAGTTCTCAGTCCCTATCCGCACGGAATAAACCAGTGATGAAGTACAAAAAGGAAGAGGGAGAGCGCTGCTCCGCCCCCAAGTCCGAGAAGTACAACCGTCCAGAGAAGTTCTGTATTTCTTGTTCCTGGCTCTGAACTATTTAGAGCAAGCAACACGAAGCCGAAAACTCCAAATACACCAGCAGCTATTAAAAGGAGTCCAACGAATGAGAAGGTGATACAAAGATCCAAGCTGTCTCTCTTTGCTGAAATAGACAAAGCTTTCTCATATATAGACGTTATGGGCGGTAGAAAGCAAAATCTTAGAAAGTCGTTCTCACAGCGGAAAGCGAATTTTTCAGTAAAAATGCTTGGTATTCGTTGTGTAGAGTAATTTTGTGCGCTCGCTTTTAGATAGTGACGCTATTATACATCATTGAAAGGAAAGAAACTATGTTTTTCCCAATAGGTAAGTGTGCAGTAAGCAGGAAGAAAATCCAGTTTACCTTCTTCTGATACGGCGTTTCTCCTCAAGCAGAACTCGATCATATAAGAAATCGATGCACTTTAATAAAATCTCGCTATCTTGCTCTAAGAGTATCAATTCGTGCAATATTTTGCTTTTCTGCGTATTTGCTTGTGGCGAAGACTTCAAATAAGCGAAACTGAAATTCGTGATAAGCTCTACCAATTTATCAAGGCGTTTATTCGTAGATCGAAGTTGTATTAACAATGAATGCCGGAAGGGACTGACAGCCTGTTGAGTATAAACGCTCGTTTCTAATAATGAAGAGAGCTTTTGTAGTGGTTCGCTCATCTTTTCCATAGAGTTTACGATATGCGTACATTGGGCAGGAGCAATGGTTGCTTCGTTATCAAATATGTTCTGAGCACGTTTGACAGTTGTATGGGTTGCCTGTATATGGGTCTTCTGTTCACAAGCTGACTTAAAAAACACATCTAATGACAGTTGTGGTGTGTTATCAATTGCTGCGTTTGCTTGCCAACTCGTCTCGTTGTGCATGTTGCCTCCTGATTGATTATCCTCGTGACAATAAACAACCCCATCGCGTAAGTTCTTGTTCATCAAGTTGTGTCAATCACAAGCCTTTGCAATGCTTGCTCTAAACGTGTTTTGCATTTATCTAAATGGTCGTATGTTTGTCTCCAAACATTTCCGTCGAATCCATTGTTGCTTATGTAGCTTAAAGCAGCCAGGACGGTATGAAGGTCAAATACGGCTCCTTTAATAAGCTCGCAAAACGTATTTTTTCCGTTAAAGAATGTATCTGGTAATATTACAACATTATTTGCAATTTGAGCAAGATCAGAAATAAATCCATTAATTGCTTGGTCATCCACATTTTGTAACTCAACATAGTTGCTTAAGATACTCAGGATTTCACAGATGGAGTTTCTATAGCGAGAGATCTCATCCTTTTCGGGATCATTATCATGCCATAGTGTAGTTTGATTCACTATCATTACGTCGCTCGCTTACAAAGATGCTTTCAACGAATTTGAGTCTAGTACTACAGCCCCAGTTAACGTATGAGATGGCTTCTGG
>JALYVR010000386.1 GCA_030853145.1 Chloroflexota bacterium
CCTTACGGGTCACCGGCCATGGTGTATGATAGATAATACATTATGCGTGAAGAGGAGAGACGGCACATGGCTGAGAATCTTCAAGGGCCGCAGGCACAGAAAAAACCGTATATACTGGCGCTCGACATCGGGACCTCCTCGGTGCGGGCGTTGCTCTTTGATGCGGCGGGGAGCGCCGTGCCAGATGTGAAGGCGCAGCAGACCTATAAGCTTAACACGTCGAACGATGGCGAGGTCTCGGTCGATGCCGACGCGCTTGTCGAGGCCGTGGCCCGCACGATTGACGATGCCTTGAAGGCAGCAGGAGCGCGCGCGCAGCAGATCGGCGCGGTGGCGACCGATACCTTCTGGCATAGCCTCATGAGCGTGGATGAGGCGAACCGTCCCCTGATGCCCCTGCTCACCTGGGAGGATACGCGGCCCAGTCAGGCCGCCGCTGAACTGCGCGCGCGCCTCGATGAAAAGACCATCCACGCACGCACGGGCGCGCTGCTGCACGCCAGCTATTGGCCCGCGAAGCTGCGCTGGCTGGCGGGCGCGCAACCTGATATGTTCAAGCGCGCGGCACAGTGGCTCTCCTTTGGCGAGTACCTGCACCGCAAGTTCGTAGGACGCTCGGTCTGTAGCTACTCGATGGCCTCCGGCACTGGCCTGCTTGTCACGCGCTCTCATGCCTGGGATAGCGAGCTGCTGGCGACTCTGGGGGTGCGCGCGGAGCAGTTGCCCCCGCTGGGAGACCTGCGCGATAGCGTACAGGGGTTGCAGCCAGAGTTTGCCGGGCGCTGGCCCGCCCTGCGCGCTGTTCCCTGGTTCCCGGCTGTCGGTGACGGCGTGGCGGCGAACGTGGGGTCGGGCTGCGCGACTCAGGACAGGTGGGCGCTCTCGGTGGGTACGTCGAGCGCGATCCGCGCTATCATGCCGGTTGATAGTATTGTGCCACCCGCCGGTCTCTGGCTCTACCTGCTGGACGCGCGGCGTGGGGTGCTGGGGGGCGCGCTGAGCGAGGGCGGGAATCTCTTCGCCTGGCTGGAGAACACGCTACGCCTGCCAGTTCTGGCGGACGCGGAATTGCTCATCGCCGATCTGCCCCCGGACGGCCACGGCCTCACGATCCTGCCCTTCCCATCGGGCGAGCGCAGTCTCGGCTGGCACGCTGAGGCGCGCATGACTGTGAGCGGCATCCAGCTTCACACCTCTCCCGCTGACCTCCTGCGCGCCGGCTTCGAGGCGCTGGCCTACCAGATCGGCGTGGTTTACGCGCAACTTGGCAAGGCTCTGCTCATGCGTGAGCAGGCTCCTATGCTGATCGGCAGCGGCGGCGCGCTCTGTAGCTCACCTACCCTGCAACAGGTGGTGGCCGATGCGCTGAATGTCCCACTCTCCATCTCGCGCGAGCGCGAAGCATCATCGCGTGGCGTCGCGTTGCTGGCCCTCGAAGCTCTGGGCGTCATCCCCGACGTTGCGCAGGTTCCACCCGACATTGCCGCGACTATCTCGCCCGATGCAGAGCGCCACGCGATCTATAGCCGCGCTATCACGCGCCAGCAGCAGCTATACGCGCGGGAGTTCTCCTGAAAAGAGGAGGGAACATGACAAAACGTAAAGTATCTGTAAGCATGAAGCGCGCCTACGATGAACCTGAGGCCGGCGATGGCACGCGCGTACTGGTGGACCGCCTCTGGCCGCGTGGCCTCTCGAAGGAGCGGGCGCGTATCGATCTCTGGCTCAAGGAGATCGCACCGAGCAACGACTTGCGTACATGGTTTGCGCACGACCCCGCAAAATTCGCCGAGTTCCGCCAGCGCTACGAGGCCGAACTGCGCTCCGAGGAGGGACAGCAGGCGCTGCAACAACTGCGCGACCTGGCAAAGCAGGGTCCGCTCACGCTCGTCTTCGCGGCGCGCGATGCCGAACACAGCAATGCCGCTGTGTTGCTCGACATGGTGCAGCGTGGTTCTTGATAACGAGATGTTCACGAAGGAGGACTGATTATGTCCTCTTTCCAGGGTATACTACGAAGCGTAGGCCGCGCGAGAATGATGCCACCCTCTCGGCGAATGTGTTGCAAGCAATGGACAAGCCATAGCCTACGTGGAGGAAGTAAGTTCGCCAGCCTGGTTAGAGGAGTTTGAGCCATGATGCTACCCTTGGACATTGCGCACCAGCGACTTCACAACCAGCTCATCACCCGGCGCATGTTTGAAAAGCCTGCCGAGGTGGTGCAATGGCTGGGCGCTGTCCAGTCCCAAGATTATGCGGCCGCGAAATGGGCGCTGGGCCTGCGCTTGCCAGGCGCCACCGATGAGGATATTGAGCGCGCATTCACCAGTGGAGCTATTCTGCGCACCCATGTGATGCGGCCCACCTGGCATTTTGTCATGCCTGCCGATATTCGCTGGATGCTGGCGCTCACTGCCCCGCGCGTCAATGTAGGGAATGCCTCCAGGTATCGTCAACTTGAATTAGATGATAGCGTGTTTCTGCGCAGCAATGCGGCATTGATCAGAGCACTACAGGGCGGGAAGCAGTTGACGCGCCTGGAACTGATGTCTGTGCTTCAGCAGGCCGGCATTACTACGGATAAGGATGATGTAGGGCGCTTCACCCATATTATAATGCATGCTGAATTGGACGGACTTGTGTGCAGTGGCGCGAGACAAGGCAAGCAATTCACCTATGCCCTGCTTGATGAGCGGGCGCCACAGGCCCGGCCTTTCGACCATGACGAGGCCCTGGCCACCTTGACCAGTCGCTACTTTACCAGCCACGGTCCGGCGACCGTGCAGGATTTCGTGTGGTGGTCAGGGCTGACGGTAGCCGACGCAAGAGCTGGCCTCGCAATGGTCAAATCCCAACTTGTGCATGAGGTTGTAGACGGCCAGACATATTGGTTTTCAGCCTCTATGTCACCCGCCGAAGATCTATCCCAGGCGGCCTACCTGTTACCCAATTTTGACGAATACACGGTTGGCTATAGAGATCGTGGCGCCGTTTTTGACGCAGCGCACACGAACAAAGTGAACTTTCGCGGCAATATCCTCTTTAGTCACGCGATTGTCCTGAACGGTCAGGTTGCCGGCACCTGGAGGCGCACGATAAACAAGGGTGCAGTCATGATTACCTCGAATCTCTTTACTCCACTAAATACAGACGAAACTCATGCCGTCGCCGCAGCAGTGGACCGCTATGGCGCGTTTCTAGGGATGGCTGTGAATGCCAGGGTGTAAGTGTGATCCATGAGGGAAACTCATGTATGGTATAGATAAAAACAAGGGAGAAGTAAACGTCAATGGATATACATCAATTATCCGAGGAAGTAGAGCGTGTTTCACAAGTCTATGCTGAAAAGTTCCATATCGAGCGAGATGCTACCTGGTTTATCTTAAAATTGCAGGAAGAGGTTGGCGAACTTATTCAATCCTATCTGATGCTTTCAGGGAAAGCGCGTGCAAAGGGGAAATCCTCTGAAGAAATCCAGGCTGAATTTCACAAAGAGGTGGCTGATGTGTTGTGCCAGACGCTTTTATTAGCCCGATTTTATGGTATAGATGTAGAGAAAGAAATTGAGGAAAAGTGGCTGGTGTGGAATAAGGCATGAAAAACAGGGACACGCGAAGCGGGTCCGTAGGGTGTAGCTTGCCTCGCGCATTATGGGTAGGTTACGTTGATATTACTCCCCCAGCTCGTATTGGGCTGAGGGCCTAGCGTAAACTGGAGGCTGGCGCCGTTCTGGACAAGGTGGAAGGGCAGCCAGGGGTTCGTGTAGGACTGGTTGTTCAGGGACAGGCTCTGGATGTAGGGCGTGCTGTCCGAGGCATTGGGGCCGCTTGTGATGAGCAGCTCGTGGCCGCCGCTCAGGTGGACGCGTGTCAGGGGGAAGAGCGGGCTGTCCAGGGCGAAGCCGCCAGCGCCGGGGATCTCCGGGAACATGCCGAGGGCGGCAAATATGTACCAGGATGACATGGCGCCGCCGTCGTCGTTGCCGCCCAGGCCGCCGGGCGTATTGTTGAAGACCTGTGTCTCGATGCGCCGTACCACGTCCTGGGTGCGATAGGGGGCGCCGGCGAAGTCGTATATCCAGGGTACCCTGAACTCCGGCTCGTTGCCCATGAAGGCGTAAGCACTGGCGGGGCCATCGTTGAGTTTGTTGAAGTGATAGTCCAGGCGGTGGATGGCGGTCGTGGGGCCACCCATGGCCTTGAACAGGCCGGGCAGATCCTGGGGAACCATCCAGGTGTACTGCGCCGAATCGCCCTCGGCGAATCCAGCTCCTCTGGTGGGATCGAAGACCTTGATGAAGGTCCCGTTAGCGTTGCGCGGCTCGATATAGCCTGTGGCGGGATTGTAGAGGTGGCGCCAGTTTTGCGAGCGCTTGATATACACGTTATACAGGCCGTTCTGTCCGAGATCTTTGGCGAACTGCGCAATCGCGAAGTCGTCGGAGGCATATTCGAGGGTCATGGCGGCCGACGCGGCTATGCCTGTAGGCACGTAGCCCAGGGTGAGGTATTGTTGTAGTCCCTCGCGCACAGGGTGCTGTCCAGAAAGTGTACCCGGATGCGATGCACCGTGATCCATGGCCATCAGGGCCGCCTGGGCATCGAAGTTCCTGACCCCCAGCGCGTAGGCGGTGGCGATCACGATATCCATCGAGTCCCCCAGCATGCCACCTGAGTTATCGTTGGCCACCTCCCAGCGCGGCAGGCCCCCACCGCCCTGCTCCGCGTCCATTACCAGAGATTGCAGCATATCTCCGGTCTCTTGCGGATAGAGGAAGGCCTGTAAGGCGATGAGCGAGCGATGCATGTCCCAGCCGGGGAAATTCTCGTACTGGATGTAGCCGCTGGCCTTGTGGATCTGCTGATCGAAGCCGATGTACTCGCCGTTGACATCGCTAAAGATATTCGGGTGGAAGAGCGTATGGTACAGGGCAGTGTAGAAGATCTGCTTGTTTTTGAGCGAGCCATTGTAGACCTGGATAGTGTTCAAGCGCGCGTTCCAGGCCGCTCTGGCCTGCTGCCGGATAGCGTTGAAGTCCCAAGCGGGGTTTTCGTGGGCCAGGTTCATCTCAGCGTTCTGGATGCTCACGAACGAGATGCCCACCTTTACTTCGACGACCTGCTGAGTGGTCGTGTCGAAGCGCACATAGGCGCCGGAATGACTGCCGTTGCTCTGGCGCGACTGCGCGCTAACTTTCGAGTTGTGCCAGGTGCCGAAAGCCGTAAATGGCTGGTTAAACATGGCCGCGAAGTAGACAGTATAGGTATTGCCCTCGCCGCAAAAATGCCCACTCGCCGCCGAGCCGACCACCTGGTTCGTGCCGATGATCTGTACCCCGGTCCCGTTGTCGTCGTCGTGAGTCGCGCTGCCGCCAGTGTTGATGAGCATGCTAGCGCGTTTGTCAGGTGGATAGGTAAACATTCCAAAGCCGGTGCGTGGGGTGACGGTCAGGGC
>JALYVR010000387.1 GCA_030853145.1 Chloroflexota bacterium
CACCTCTTCCCTCCCGCTCGTTGCTAAGCACCATGTTTTAAAGCTGTTTGACATCGGCGCAGCGTCCCGGTGTGGGGAAGAGCTTACCTGGATTGAACAGGTCGTCGGGATTCCAGGCGCCGCGCACCTGCTGCATAACGCGTAGATCGACCTCACTGAAGATGAGCGCCATCTCCTCTCGTTTCTCGATGCCCACGCCGTGCTCGCCGGTGATGGTGCCGCCGGCCTCGGCGCAGACCTCAAGGATCTCGTGTCCAGCCTGGCGCACACGCTCGACCTCGCCGGGTATCTGTGAATCGAACAAGATCAACGGGTGCAGGTTCCCATCTCCGGCATGGAAGACGTTTCCCACGCGCAGCCCATAGTGCTCGCAGATCTCGCTGACGCGCCGCAGCACATAGGGAAGCTTCGTGCGCGGGACCACGCCATCCTGGACGTAGAACTCAGGGCTGATGCGCCCGACCGCGCCAAAAGCATTCTTGCGCCCCGCCCACAGCAACTGGCGCTCTGTTTCATCGGCGGCGATGCGCACGGCGCGCGCGTGATGCTTGTTGCTGATGCTGACGATCTGCTCTACCTGCTCGGCTACCATCTCGCTCATGCCCTCGGCCTCGATCAGCAGCACGGCCGCGGCATCCATCGGGTAGCCCGCGTGCATATCCGCCTCGACCGCTTGCAGGATCAGGCGGTCCATCATCTCGATGGCGGCGGGGATCAGTCCGCTGGCGATAATTTCTGAGACAGTGTTTGAGGCGTCGTCCATGGTATCGAAGACTGCTACCAGCGTTTTGACGGCTTCGGGCAGGTGAACGATCCTGGCGATGATCCTGGTGACGACGCACAACGTTCCCTCGGAGCCGGTGAGCAGCCCGGTTAGATCATAGCCAGGGGTATCCTGTGTCCAGCCCCCAACTTCTACGATCTCGCCCTCCGCCGTCACGATCTCCAGCCCCAGCACATGATTGGTGGTGACCCCGTAAATCAGCGTGTGCGGGCCCCCGGCGTTCTCGCCCACGTTGCCACCAATCGTGCATGAACGCTGGCTGCTGGGGTCCGGCACATAGTAGAAGCCGCCGGGGTTCAGGGCGTTGCTCAGGTGCAGATTGACCAGGCCAGGCTGCACGACTGCCCGCAAGTTGTCGTAATCAATTTCTAAGATGCGGTTCATACGCGTAAAGACGATGACGATGCCGCCGTGAATGGGTACGGCCCCGCCGCTCAGCCCGGTTCCCGCGCCTCGCGGCACCACGGGCACCTGGAAGCGCCCGGCGATCTTCACGATGGCCGCCACATGCTCTGTGCTGGCCGGCAGCACAACAATATCGGGGATCCCGCGATCAATCGAGGCATCATATTCATAGAGCATCAGGTCGTAGGGATGATGTAAAACGTAACGCTCTCCAAGTACATCCACCAGCTCGCGTACCACCTGCGCTTTGCGCTCCGCCGATATGCGCTCATAGACAGAACGTGTCGCTGTGGTGGGAGAAAGTTCTATAATGCTCATGGTTTGCGCCCCTTCCAGAATGCTTGTAACGCAGACAGCTATCGCTACGGATCGACCCAGGCGGCCATACGCATATTACCATACATTATACATTAGCTGTGGGCGGAAGCGTTAGCCATTCAGCCACGCTAAAGTTTTCTCTGCGCACGCCTTCACCTCGCTACTTTCATCTTGCAATGCCTGAAGAAGAGGTTTGTGCATCTTCTCGATAGTGTCTTCCGACAGATCACCCCTTTTGCCTATGCAGAGTTGCCAGAGAGCCTCAATCGCCCATTCGCGTACCTCTTGATCGTCGTCTTGAAGGGCCTGGATCAGGTCACTGGTGGCGCGCTCATCCTTCAGCCAGCAGAGCAGCTCTGCGGCCTGTTTGCGCACGTGGCTCTGCTCATTCTGGAGGCCCTGGACCAGGGTATTCAGTGCGCGGTTATCCTCGAAGGCGCCCAGGCCCTCTGCTGCATAAGCTCGTACCATCAGATCCTCGTCGGTGCAAAAAGCGTTGAGAAGAGGTTCTAACGCTCGCTCATCCTTCAGGAAACTTAAGGTACCTACTGCCTCCCTGCGTACTTCGATAGATACATCCCGGACCACTGCAAGCAGCGGTTCGACAGCGCGTTTATCGGCCCATCCACATAACGCCTGTGCTACTTGATCTCGTACCTTGGCATCCTGATCGGCAAGAGCCTGGATTAAAGGACCCAGAACCTGCTCTCGGTGTGCGCGTACAAACCAGGCTGTGTCTTGGCTCTCGCTCGCCGAGGCCAGCGCTAAGGCCGCGCATTGACGGATCTCGCCCTGCTCGTCGTGCAGGAGAACGAGTAAGGGAACGAGCGAGCGCTGATCTACCATCTCGCCTAAAGCTGCGGCTGCGGCTGTGCGCTCACCAAGAGACTTTGCATCCCTGAGCTGTGCAATCAAACTGTCGATTTTTTCTTCACGCGTGGACGGATGCTCAAGCTCCTGAAGGGTTTCTTGCATCGTCTGCCTGGTGAGCGGATCGGTCTCAGTTGCCAGTACTTGCTGTAAAGGCGCTTTCGCCTCCTGGGCCATGAGGTGTCTCAACCCCCAGGTAGCCTGCTGGCGCAGGATGTCGTTCGATGATGAGAGCGCCTCAATCAGCGCCGGGATTGCTGGCCTATACTGGCAAAATCCTACCACGGATGCGAGCAGGATACACAAGCCAGAGCCGTCATTTGCTTTGTGATACTCCTCTAAGAGCGCGGGCCCGGCTGTGGGGTCGCCGATATGCCCAAGAGCATCTATGGCTTCCTGGCGCACACCTGCGTCAGGGTCAGCGAGGGTTTCGATGAGGGCTGGAACCGCCTGCTTCGTCTCTGAAGATCGTCCTTCAAAAAACTCAGCTCTAGCGCGTAAGTTGAGAATGTAACAGAGCTGGTAGCGTATGTGAGGGATGGCACTTGCGCGCAACGCAGCTACGATGTCCGAAACTGCTGCTTCGTCTCGGATCTGGTAGATAAAGGGCCAGGGATCTCTGGTAGGTTTTTCCAGGAGAGAGAGTATGTCTGCTGAGTCCATAGCCGTGTGACCTTCTGAATCTCTTTTTTTTACAGTCTACTACTGAAACATGGGTTAATGGGTCAGCCGCCCCGGCAGATACGCTGCGTGTGCGGCGGCGAGATCGTCGTACACGGCTTCGGCTTTGCTGTACGACATGACCAGGGGATTGGCGGCCAGCGCCTTGATGGCATCCTGGCGCGAGCCCCATAGCGCGGCCCTGGCAGCGGCGCCCTCGTACTCGGCGAGCAGGGTGATCAGCCCACGCTGGTCGAGAGCAATGCCGCCGTCTCCCTGGGCTAGCGGGCTGGCCCCGCGCGCGTCAACACGGCAGGGCAGCTCGACAACGCGGTCGCTGGGCAGGAAGTTGATGGCTCCTTTATTGGGTACGTTCAATACCCATTCCTCGCCCGTGTCGTGCAGGATGCTGCGCAAGATGTCCAGCACAAAGTCGCCGAATCCGCCGCTGCCGCGCATCTTCACCAGGTGCGGCACCTCTTTCTGCGCCTCTTCGCGGTAGTGGGCCAGAATATCTGGCAGCAGGGCCAGAATATCCTCAGCGCGCGAAGTGGCTTTGTTCTGCAGGAAGTGCAGGACGCGTTCGGGAAAGTAGTAGTAGTGCAGGTAATGGGAGGGGATGGCTCCATAGCGTGCCGTCAGGGTGATGTGCATCACCTCCTGGTAGTTTTCCGGCGTCATTTCAGGATGCGCCCCGATGTAGTCCCGGCACCAGGCGACGATCTGCGGCAGCATATCAACGCCGTCGCGCCAGACGGCTGTGGTCCAGTTGCCATGATTGAGTCCCACGGTGCGATAGTGCAGTCGCTTCCCTGGCTCCACAGCGATCCCTGCCTGCTCGGCGCTCCCTGGAATTTCATGCACGGGGCCGTCGCACATGCCGATGAGGCGCACGTTGCTACAGTGCGCGACCGCTTCAGTGACGATGTTGCTGGGATTGGTATAGTTGAGCAGGAAGGCCTGCGGCGCGACTCGCTCCATCTCGGCGGCGATCTCCGCAACAACCGGCACTGTGCGTAGCGCGTAGAAGAAGCCACCTGGCCCTACGGTCTCCTGCCCGATCAGCCCGTGGCGCAGCGGGATCTGCTCATCGAGCCGGCGCGCCTGCATGCCACCCGTGCGGAACGCGGTTACTACAAAGTCGGCATCGCTGAGTGCGGCGGTGCGATTGGTGGTGCGTTCAAGCGTGATATCGGCTCCGGCCTGCCTGAAAAACTTGCTGCCAAGGGTGTAGATCAGCTCCAGCCCATCCTCGTTGATATCCATCAGCGTAATATGACAGCCCTTGAACGTCTCCGCGTCATGGGCCAGCGAGCGCATCAGGCCCGCGCAGTATGGGCTGCCCCCGCCGATCACCGCGATCTTTGCGCGTTGCCTTCGGAGGGCTATGGGAGCGTGTTCTTGAGTCGAAAATGTTTCTACCATGCGTAGTTATTGCTTTCGTCGTAGGAGGGATACAGCGTTTACTATTTGGCAGCGTATCACGGGGGCCGGCGACCGTCAAGTTCAAGGGAGGTGTACCCCTGATGGAAGGGCGTTAAGCGAAAGGGGACCAGGCTCTAGATCCCCTTTCGCTTAAACAGCCACCAGACCCACAACAACGAGAGCACAAGTCCCACGCCCAGCGCTCCCAGCCCGATGGTGCGGGGCATATCCGCCGTAGATGTCGCTGCTGGCTGTTTTGGAGCTACAACCGGGGGAGTATCTGGCGTAGGAGTATCGCTCCCGGGCAGGTGCAGCGTATTTCCATCGGGTTGCACCCCATTTACCTGTGATGTGTTGCCATTGCTCCCAGCCGTTGCCGTTGTGTGGGTACGTCCTCGCGCTTTAGAGCGATGATGTTTGCTAGAGGTTGAAGTCGCAGTCGTTCCCTTCTGCGGAGCCGGGTTATTGCTAGCATCGATGGTGGGCGTATCCGTAACCTGCCAGGTACCCCCGCCATCGCTGGTGCGCGCGTAAGATTGATCTGCGAGCAATGTGGGAATCGTGACCTGGTCAATGACGGTATCAGTGATTAGCAGGCGCAGCAGGAGTGTTTTCCTTCCGGCCAGAGCGGGATCGCGGAACGGAAAGACGACGAGAAAGCCGTGTGCGGGGATAGAGGCCCCGAATGGTAGATAAGAGATACTCGTGTTGGACCCGCTGTCCAGGCCGGCATGTGCCTTATACAAATCAAAAGGCTGAGATTGCGGATTGTAGAACTCCACCCAGCTATCCGAAGGCATAGATGACGTGCCCGATTCGGCACAATCCCAGGTAGATACGGGTGCGAGCAGGACCTCATTGAGAAAAATCACCCCGGCCCTGGCAGGGACGGGAGCGGGCGAACCTGGGACAGCCGGGGGAACGGGCGGAGCGCATCCGTGGGCGCTTGCCATGGGAATATGCCCCGCTGTTATACCATACAACCATGCGC
>JALYVR010000388.1 GCA_030853145.1 Chloroflexota bacterium
TGGGAAGCTCACGCGGGCGAGGCAAGCCGTCGCCCCTACGAATGGAGGTTATGCTAAAAATCGCTGCACTTCCTCCTTGGCCAGTTCCATAGCGCTGCCTTCCAGCCACACGATGCGTGTATCCTTGCGGAACCATGTTAGTTGGCGGCGAGTGAAGTCGTGGATGGCGTATTTCAGGCGCTCGATCATGGCGGCTTCGCTGGCATACTCGCCGCGCAGCCAGCGGCTCACGAAGCGGTACTCCAGCCCCAGCGCCTCCAGGCGTTCGTGGCTCACACCGCGCGCTAGCAGATCGCGCACCTCCTGAATCATGCCCTGCGCCATGCGCGCATTTACCCGTGTATCGATGCGCTCGTAGAGCACGGCGCGCGGCCAGGAGATGCCTAGCAGCAGGCAGCGATAGAGGGGGGCCGCGACGGCGCGCTGCTCTGAGAAGGGCTTGCCGGTGAGCAGGCACACCTCCAGGGCGCGGATCACGCGGCGGGGGTTATGCCGGTCGATGCTGGCTGCACTGGCGGCATCCAGCTCTTCCAGGTATGCCAGCAGATCCGGCAGCGGGCGTTGCTCCAACTGCGCGCGTAGTTCCATGTTGGGGGGGACACGCGGGATGTCCAGGTTATCGACCACCGCCTGGATGTAGTGGGGGGAGCCGCCGACCAGCAATGGCTGCCGGCCATGTGCCAGAATGTTAGCGATGGCGGCGTTGGCCTCACGCTGGAAATGCGCGACTGTGTAGACCTGCTGAGGATCGGCGACATCCAGCAGATGATGGGGGACGAACGCACGCTCCTCCGGCGTTACCTTGGCGCTGCCGATATCCAGGCCGCGATAGACCTGGCGCGAGTCGGCGGAGACAATTTCGCCGCCGAAGCGTTGCGCCAGCGCGATACCCAGCGCGCTTTTGCCGGAGGCAGTTGGTCCGAGGACGACGATCAGGTTGCGAGCGGACGCTTCCATATCTCCCCAATCCTCTCTATAGTGCATAGCATGTTTGATGGTGTTTAGTGGGCTTGTAAACGGCGCCCCTACGGTTTATGGCCCCTACGGATTTGGTGGCTATGCTTACGGGTGATGGATCAGGCGATCCACGCGGAAGACCAGCGCGAGCGCCACTCCGACCCCGACGGTGATGCCGAAGGGCGTGAACCACCCGAAGGCCACGCTTGCGGTTAGGGCGAAGCCTAGTCCGCCGCCCACTAACATGGTCAGGATGATGACGGGCAGACGCATACGGACCATGGCCCAGGTGGCGCCGCGTAAGACCTGCGCGCTTACATAGGGTATGGTGCCAATGGTGGCGCCCAGGGCGCTCACCAGGAGCATTACGCATAGATGCAAGACCGGGAGCCGTGTGCCGATGGCGCTGTGCCAGAGAGCCTCACCCAGTCCCAGGGCTACCAGTGCCGTACTCAGGCCGGTACAGGCGCGGTTAAGCATATCTTTGTGATTCCACGCGCCCACCCAGCTTGCCACCAGGGCGCCCAGGGCTGCCAACGGCACCATAGCTGCCAGGACTACGGTAAACCAGGGATTGGGTGGTAGGGGCGCCGCGCGCGCGAAAAATGGCGAGTGGGCCAGGAGTGTATAGAAGAAGCTGGCAGCCATAAACGCGGCGGCAAACATCA
This sequence comes from Chloroflexota bacterium, assembly GCA_030853145.1. Classification (GTDB taxonomy): domain Bacteria; phylum Chloroflexota; class Ktedonobacteria; order Ktedonobacterales; family Ktedonobacteraceae; genus JALYTT01. The sequence goes on from JALYVR010000388.1 coordinate 1,626, forward strand.
GGCCCCACTGCATACGTTGCCGCTGCAACGGTGTGGCGCGCAGCGGGTCCCAGGTGCCGGGCTGCCCATACTTCGCTTTGTACTCTTTATCCTGGGGATTGCTGTATGGCGCCGGAATATGGGCAGCGGTCTGGGTGCGTTGCTGGGGCGCCATCGTCATGCCGGCGGCGATGGTGATCACATCGTCCTCGTCCTCCTCTGGCGCTTGCCCGATCTGGCCGCTGCTCGTTGTGTTGTAGCCCATGACATCCATTTCAACCTTAACAGGAATGGGCTGCCCTTTCACCGTCTCGGTTGGCGTGACCAGAATCGTTCCGCTGTAGTGTGTTGAGCCGCGCAGGCGCGTGCTATCAACGCGCACGCGCACAAGCGTGCTCATGCCATCGAAGGTCGTCTGGTCAGCAATGATCCAGGGTTCAACGGAGCGTAGTGTCCCATGTATGGAGGTACCCTGGTTGCCGGCAATGGTCAGCAGCATGGGAGCCGAGAGGCCGGAGTAGACCTCCCCGAAGTTGATGACCGGCGGGCGCACTACGACCGGTGGTGTGCTGCGCAGGCGGCTTAAGCGGCCGCTCCAGGATGTGCGCGGCCGCGTGGCGGCTCTGGTGGCCGTGAGATCGGTGACAGCTTCTTTGGGGCCGGTATTGCCGCGAATGTGCGCGCCGGATCCCATGATATGTTGCACCAACTTCTCAATGCCCACGTCAGGCTCGCCTGTCGTGGTGCGAATGCGCCTGGCGATGCGGGCCAGGTCGGCCGCGCCGATCTCCTGGAACCAGGACTCGATCTCGCCGGCGAACAGGTAGTCCCCGGCCTCTTCGGGGTAGCGGGCGCAGAGTTCTGCCAGCTCTTCGGGAGTGGTGGCATCCTTCCCGCTCTGGAAGGTGAAGGTCCCTACGCGGAAGAGGGCGCGCCGGAAGACGGCGATGCTCTCATAACGATCCTTTGGCTCAAGCGAGGTGGCCTTCTCCAGCGCGTGCGCCACGGGCAATGAGATATCGGGATTGACCGAGCGCACATCCGGCAGCCCGAAGCCTTTCTCCGTCAACGTATCGGTCAGCAATTGGAACAGGGTCATGGCCAGTGAGTACATATCCGAGCGTTCATCGGTCTGCGCGGTCCCGTACTGTTCAGGCGGGGCAAAGCCGGGCGTCCCCAGCAGTTGCGTATCTTGCGAGCTGCTGCGGCGCACCAGGCGCGCGATGCCGAAGTCGATCAGCTTGATGCGCCCATCGCGGCGTAACATAATATTGCCGGGCTTCAGGTCGCGGAAGATTACCGGTGGTTGCTGGCCGTGCAGGTACTCCAGCACGTCGCAGAGTTGTCGCGCCCACCCGAGAACGCGACGCTCTGGGAAAGGGCCGCCATTGTGCTCCAGCAGGTCTTCGAGCGTGGTGCCATCGATAAACTCCATCACCAGGAAGTGGCGCGCGCCTTCCGTGAAGAAGTCGGTGAAGGCCGGCAGATTCGGATGATTCAGGCGTGAAAGGATCGTGGCCTCCGCCAGAAAATTCTGCACAGCCTGGCCGTGCTCATTGGCGGGTACCGCTGACAGGCTCATCTCCTTGATGGCACAGATCATGTTGCGGCGCATATCTTTTGCCTGGTAGACCGCCCCCATCCCCCCCTGCCCAATTGTGCGCAGGATCATATAGCGCCTATGGAGCATGGTGCGCCGGTCGAGATGCCCTGTTTGTGTCTGTCCTTTCCCATTCTGCGGGTTAATGGTGGACCCCCTGTCTCTCCTACTGTGCGTATCCAGGCTACGCGCAATTTAGTATAGCATACCATTATATAAACGTTGTGTATGGGCGTCTTTCCAAGATATTGCCGGGCCTATTCGCGCGGGTTTCGGCTCCAGAAGTTGTAAGCTGTCTCCGGCTGTCTTTCAGTTCTGCTGTCACAAAACGGCCCCGTCTATTCCTCCACCCATACGTGTATATGTGTGCGTTCATACTACCCTATCAGAGTAGATGCTCCGCTCCTCGCCGATGGAGCCATCAGGAGGAAATAACTATATGCCAGTTCATCATTATACTCTATACACGAGTGGGAATGGGTATCATGCTTCGCCCATTTTAGAACGCGCTGTGGCAGCCAGTTTCTTCAGTATAAGCAATGAACAGAAACTAACCTTCTCTTAACGCACAATTAATATCCCAACGGTATGATTACACCGGGGAGGCAAGTTCTCCCAGTAAATCCATGCAATTCTAGGAGAAACATATGTCCACAACGAATATCCGGGCAACCAAAAGAAGGTGGATGCTTACACGCGCGTGGTACTTTGCGGCGACAGCATGCATGTTTATTTTGGCGGCATGTGGCGGCACGACGCAAGCGGCACAACCTTCTTCCACTCCCAGTTCTTCGCCGGCAAGGAACTATGGCCTGGCGGCCCTGGCAGGGTATCAAATCAGCTTATTTGCATCCAGTACTTCATCGTACTCACAACCCGACTCGCTCGTCGTCGATGGCGACCATGTCTTCATCGGGTATCAAAATGGGGCTGCCAAGGATGGCACGGACAACAAGACCAGTACCATTGTCGAGTACACTATGGATGGGAAAGTCGTGAAGACGTATAGCATGCCAGGCCACAGCGATGGTATGCGTATAGACCCGGCCACGAAACTGCTCTGGGTGACCTCCAATGAGGACGCTAATCCCAAGATGGAGACCATTGATACGGCGAGTGGAACGGTGACGCCGTATACATTCCCCCCCACGCCTCATGGCGGTGGCTATGATGATGTGTACTTCCTCAACGGGATGGCCTTTATCGCCGCATCCAACCCGACGCTGGATAAGAATGGCTCGAACCCCTTTCCGGCGCTGGATAAAGTCACCCTGAGCAATGGAAAAGCCACGCTGATCCCCGTCTTAATGGGGAACGCGAGCGCGCAGGACCCCGTTGCGAAGGCCAAAGTGACTCTGAACGAGGTGGATCCTGACTCTTTGACAAGCGATACGAACGGCAATTTGATCCTGATAAACCAGGCAGGCTCCGAGATCGTGACTATCAGTAACCCTGGCACGCCTCAACAGCAGGTCACACGCCTCCCCGTGGGGACACAGCTTGACGATACCGTGTGGGCAACATCAGCGAAAGGGCGGCTGCTGGTCTCCGATGGCTCCACAGGCCTCACCTTCTGGATCCGTCCCACCCACTTCGTGACTGGCACGATCTATACCGAGACTCCCGATGATTCCGGCGTCGCGGGCTTCGTTGGCGTAGTAGATAGCGCGACAGGCATTATCTCGCCCGTCGTTATTGGTTTCAGCAAGTCAACCGGTATGCTCTTCGTTCCCGATTAATCGATCGCAGCATATCATTGTGGCGAGGCGTCCTCATGGCAACCGCCAGGATCGCCACTACACACTCCCTCGCGTGACGATCAAAGCGATGCCGCAAAATGATCCGATCACACTGGCAGGGGCTATGTGTAGTGGCGATCCTGGCGGTCGCCATGATGGGGCCACGCCGTGTTTGTGGCCCATTTGCTTAACAAGCCCAGGTGGCGGCTCTTGTCAGGGCAACGCATATTATTTCTTGTATGATCTATACCTCTCTATCCATTGTGACGAACTAAAACACCAATATTTACCATATGTGTCGCTTGCTAAAGGCAAAGTGACTTTCGTCATAGTCCCAAAACAGGTCTATCTGCACTCCCTTCCAAAGTATGTTCCCCTGTATACTTGCGACAGATAAAGAATATACACGTAAGGAGTGTAAATATAATGACAATAGCTACCGCGACCCCTGCGGTCGTGCTACAAAACGTCACGAAGAATTATGGTACTATCCAGGCT
>JALYVR010000389.1:0-4023 GCA_030853145.1 Chloroflexota bacterium
AGCGACGGCTTGCCAGCGCGGGCGAGGCAAGCCGTCGCTCCCTACGGATTCGCGGAACGGGCATGCTTTTCGGCTTCCGTTCATGCCTATGTGGCTAGCCTCGCCCTACCGAGACATATAGGCCTGTTGCGCGATCGCTTCGATAGCGCTCAATACGCTATTAAGCTGGCGCGGGTTCCGGATAAAGGCCAGCATGCCCTTCCAGAACGCCTGCTGCACGGTTGGTGGCATCAGGTCACCGGCTCCAAATTTGAACGATTTGGCTTCGGTGAGCATTTTGGCGGAGGCCTGGGCGACCGCATTGGGGTACGCGTTCAGGTCGAGCGACTTATTGGCCGAGGTGAACCCGCCGCGCTTCACCCAGATAGCCTGCGCGTCTGCCGTGGCCAGGTATTTGATCAGCTCACGCACAGCGCCATTGTCTTTCATGGCGACAACGACATCGGCGCCCCCGGTGACCAACCCCTGAAGCTGCTGGTTGATGGTAGGGAAAGGGAAGAAGTTAAAGTCCGTCCCTGGCCTGGCAGTGGAAAACCGGCTGGTGATGAAGCCGGCAGTGAAGTCGCCCAGGTAATATATGTACGTCCTGGGCGGCTTACTAAAGAGCGCGTAGGTGGCATCCTGGAAGCCAGTCGCCAGAATGGACGCAGGCGCGCCCTTGATGTAATGCTTGCCCGCTACGATCTGACCAAACATCTGGAAGGCGCTCTTGATGGATGCATCTGTCCAGGGAATCTTGTGAGCCACCCACTTATCGTACATGACGGGACCAGACTGGTTCAGATAGATCTCAGCGATCCAGTCGGCGGCAGGCCAGCCGCTGGCGGCTCCGCTCTCGACTCCCATTGACCAGGGATACTTGCCGCTGCTCGCGAGCTTGTCCGAGACGGCGATGAGATCAGACCAGGTGGCAGGTATCTGAAGACCCGCCGCCTGGAATTGAGCGGGGTTGTACCAGATGGTACCCTTATTGGCGGCTTTGTAGAACAGGGCGTAGAAACCGCTGTTGTACATACCAAGATCTACCCAGGAAGATTGATAATCGGTGTGAATCTGGCCCATATTCAGGAACGTATCCAGGCGGATCAGCTTGTTCTGTCCCGCGAGCTGCTGCATCTTGCCGGGGTTGGGCAGAATCGCTATATCGGGCGGGCTATTCCCCCGCAGGCGTATCGTGAGGGCCGCGTCCAGGTCGCGCGTGGACTCGATATTGACATTGATCTTTGTCAGTTTGGTGAAAGGCGCGACCACAGCCCTGAACGAATCTTGCTCCTCACCTCCCCAGACATTGAGTACATCTACCTGCGATGGCGTCGTGCTACCGGGATTGATGATTCCACCACCTTCATCGCACGCCGCTAACAGGGCGCCGGCGGAACTGGCCGTGAGACCAGCAGCCATGACACGCTGTATGAACGCGCGCCGCCCGATGCGCTGCTGGCTCACGTCTTCCACCAGCCGATCCACTTCGTCTCGCTGGTGACGATCATAGATAGGCATGAGGTCCTCCTCTGGCTCACTCATGATAACGCAATCACTGTTGCCGGCGCTGGCAAATAGAAGATGATGGCCTTTCGCGCATATACCCCACTAGAGGCGATGATATATGTATAGTGTAAACGAGAAAGGGCGTCTATGGAAGATCTGTTGAGGGAAAACCTGGGGGATCCCAATGTTCCGGCACTGTTCATATGACGAATGGCAATGGAGCGTGACGGAATATGGAGTCCTCCCGGAGAAGAGGACTCCATAGCATACCGGAATATTTTATTGTGGGGAGGCTGCTTGTGCAGCTACGCGGTCTGGTGTCTCACTCCGTAGCAGGCGTACACCTCGGATGAACAAGAATAGCCCGGTTCCCCAGAGATCTCCTCACCTTGCTCCCGCACTCGTTACCTTTGAGCTACACACGTATGGAAGCCAGACGGAGGTGTGTCTGGTACATTCAGGGAGAGAGCATCTTCCAGAGACGTTTTCCAGCGTCCTCGATCAGGGATGGGGCTACAATATGTTGCGACGGTTAGCAGAACTGATCGAACAGGAATAACCTTCTTGTCTCCAGCAAAAAGGAGTCGCTATGGAATTGTCCTCTTCTTACAAAGTACTGCAAACAGCCTGGCAGGTCTTCTTGTTGACCCATTCGGCCATTGCGCTGGGGTTGATCGGGCTCTTTCAGGCCATCCCCCGTATCCTCTTTTCCTTGCTAGGTGGTATGTTTGCCGACGCATTTGATCGGCGCAAGCTGTTACTCGTCATTCAGATCATACTTGCCACGCTTTCGGCGGTGCTGGCACTGGGTACGTTCTTCCATATCGTCACTCTATTCATGATCTACGTAGTCGTACTGGTAACGGCCAGTGTTTCCGCATTCGATTTTCCCACACACCAGGCGATTATTCCGAACCTCGTGCCACGTGAGCGTGTAGCGGATGCGATGCCAGCATACATGGCGATGATCCAGCTAACCGGCATCATTGGACCGATTGTAGGCGGCTTCGTTCTCGCCTGGCTAGGTATTGCCAATACCTACTGGATTGATGTGATCTCGTATGCGGTAGTCATCAGCTCGCTGTTGTTCATGACAGTTCCACGCATTCCTGTTGAAAAACGGACACCGGCAGGCTTTCGCGCCCTGACCGCTGGGATGCTCTTCCTACGCGCCCAGCCGGTGATTCTTGCCATCATCTCGCTCGACTTTTTTTGCGACCTTTTTTGGCTCGCCCTTGTCATTATTGCCAATTTTCGCTAGTACCATCCTGCATGTCAATGCACAGGGGCCAAATGTGCTGCGAGTACGGGTAAGGAGCAAACTCTACTATTAACAAGACCACCCAGGTAGTAAAAGCGACAAGGATGGTTTTTCATGTTCAACCTCTCCCTCTATTTTAGAACGCCAGCTTTTGCGCGTAGAAGGCCGCCACACGCTCCGCGAGGCAGATGACCTTGTCGCGCAAAGCTGGCGGCTCTATGATCTCTACCTGGGTACCGAAGCTTAACAGGTACCCGCAGGCGGCTTCCTCCATCTCAAACTGTAGGCGCAGCGTGAGCCAGCCATCCTCGCCCGCTGGTTCCATATGCTCGATACGCGCGTACCGTCCGGCGTGATAGATACGTTCGAGGATCTCCGGCGCGATGCGCACAGTTACATGATATCGTGGCAGGTTCGCGACAAAGTACGTAGCGGATTGCGCCCAGTAGGCAGCCAGGTCGAAGTCGCCGGGACGAACGCAGGGCTGATCGCTTATCGTGGCACTGCGCACCCGTGAGACGCGATACGAGCGCATCTCGCCCTCTACCGCCGCCACCAGATACCACACACTGCCTTTAGCAACCAACCCTAGAGGATCGACGACGCGCTCTACGGTGACGTTATCCCCCCGCTGGTAGCTAAGGAGCAGCTTGCGCTCCTGCCAGATGGCCTCCTGCAATATGGAGAGCGAGGAGACGTTTTCGTCGCTCTGATGCCAGCCGGTGCCATCGATATGGATACGCTGGCGCACGTATTCCGCATCGCGCCGGCGAAGCGCGGGCAAGGCGGCCAGGAGCTTGATGAGCGCAGCTTCGGAGGCTTGATGCAGTCCGAGGTCGGTCAGCAGGTGGGATGGCTGGGAGAGAAACAGGCTCTGGATCTCCGCCTCGTTCAACCCGGTCAGATTCGTGCGATAGTCTTCCAGCAAACCCCAGCCGCCGCCCGTGCCGCGTTCAGCGATAACCGGTATGCCCGCCACGCTCAACGCCTCCATATCGCGATGAATGGTGCGCTCCGACACCTCTAAACGCTTCGCCAGAGTGCGAGCCGTCAGCCGCTGGTGAACCTGCAACAACAGCAAAATAGAGACCAATCGATCAGCGCGCATGGTGTCTCCTCGCTTCCGGGTGGGATTCTGGGGTTCCAGTTGTGATGATCATTTTACCATAGCAAATATGACATCTTCTGTCATATTCTCTATGGGCTAACCACTATCCTGATGTGTTCAGTTCGACACTGGCCTGGTGCAGAGTCGCGTCTGGTGTGCGCAGCAG
>JALYVR010000389.1:4033-5437 GCA_030853145.1 Chloroflexota bacterium
AATACGGATTTTCCAATGACCGCTCATCGGGAGTGCCCCTTGTGCGCTATACTGCCTTGGCCCATGGAGCGACAGGTCCAGCTGGCTGGTTCCCATATCCATATCCAGCATCGTAGTCATAAGCTGGACCTGGAGGCTGGGCACGGGTGTGTCACTGCTTGCAGCATCCACCCTCACTGTAAACGTATTGAGGCCGAGACGATCCGGGGTCACACTGAACTGGAGCAGAAACATCCCATCGGATGTTTTGAGCGTGGCATGAAACGCTGGGGGCGCTCCCGTCGTCGAGGTGGGCGCACTCGCGCCACTGGAGCACGCAGCACATACCACACCCACGACTCCTAGCAAGAGCAGCCGTGCGCCGCTGGTCAACCTCTGATGGATACGGGGCATCATCACCTTCCTCTTCTCTTTCCAGAAATACGTTCATCTTCATTCTAGCATATCCATCAGGTATCTGCCGCTCTGTTTCCTGGCTCAGACATGGACGCCCCCTCATCAGGATGTGATGAGGCGCCAGATTGCGCTAGGAAGGGCGCGAAGAATGGAGTACTCCTGCTCCCAGCGGATGGACACACTAGGGTGAAAGATAGGGATTCCTCCCAATAGACGCATGGTGTGCTGTACACTATAATCTAGGCGGGGGACATTGTGCATCCACCCAGCACTGGCTCCAGGGGGAGCAAGCTCCCTGAGGGAGGGGCACTGCACACTTTTACGGCTGGTGCGTCTCTTTCCTGGAGTGAACTGAAAGGATACGACAATCTGATGCTATTTTCGCGCAAAACGCTGCAACGGGTCCTGGGCGTGTTGTGGCTCATCGATGGGATCTTACAGCTACAGCCACAGATGTTCACGATGAACATGGTCAATGGCGTCATGAAGCCCATGTTAAACGGCCAGCCCGGCCCGGTCGAGTCCAGCCTCCAGTTTATCATTACGCAGACCACGCTTCACCTCATTGTGGTCAACTTGCTCATTGCCATCGTGCAGATCCTGCTCGGCCTGGGCTTCCTCTTGCTCTTCGATCGCTGGGTGAAAGATCTGGTCATCGTCTCCATCGTGTGGGCTTTGGTGGTCTGGTATGGCGGGGAAGGCATGAGTATGTTGCTCACTGGGCAAAGCAGCATTCTCTCAGGGGCACCAGGGGCGGTATTGCTCTATCCTCTGCTAGGTCTGGCCGTCTGGCCACGCACACCGTCCAATACACTCGCAGCCAGCACAACCAGGAGGGCGGGCGACGATGGCCTGCTCTCACGAGGGCTTCTGCGCTGGGTTCTCGCAGGATTCTGGGTCTTCGCGGCGCTGCTCCAGTTGCAACCCAATTGGTGGCAGCCGGGACAAATCTCCCAGGCCATCGGCGCGATGGTTGGCCAGGGAGGGCTGAATAGCGTGCTGGTTGAC
>JALYVR010000390.1 GCA_030853145.1 Chloroflexota bacterium
GCGGATGCAGCGTGTTCTTTACAACTCCTGTGTACATGTGTGGATAATGAGCAGCAGCCCGTTCTCTAACGATACCTCGGCCTGCTCCTGCGTGAGCATGTTGCTCAGGCCGCGTGGGATTCCCAGGTGCAGCGTCTCGCCGTGTAAGGGATAGTAGAGGCCGGCGTTGCGTATGCCGCTGGCCTCGCTACTCAATGGCAGCACCGAGAGCAGATCGCCGGCATGCCCGTGAATCACGCTGCGTCCCGGTCCGCGCAGTAGCCAGCCGACCGCCGGACCGTCGACGATGTACAGTGGCGCGCTTTGATAGCCGGCCAGCAGCAGCACGTTTGCTACCATGTGATCAAAGCGCGCTCCGCCCAGCCCGCCGAGCAGCGTAATCTTGCTCGCGCCCTGGGCGATGGCGAACTGCACTGCCAGCTCGGTATCCGTCTCGTTCTTTTCAACCGGGGCCTGTACAAGCCGGCAGCCTTGCGCGCTGAGTTGCTGTGCAACCTGATTATCGAGCGAGTCCATGTCGCCCACAACCGCCGCTGGCGTGCAGCCGCATTGCAGCGCCATGGCCGCCCCGCTATCCGCCGCGATACACATGTCCGCCTGCGCGATTGCGGCCTCGACCGCCGTCCCCGCCTGGAGGGTGCCGCCCGCGAAAATGACAATATGCATGACTAATTACTCCCTTTCAGCCGCTTTCCGTAGCTATATCTTGTCACAAAACGTTATGGGTAGTGAATATGTTTTTATAGATCAACCTGAGGTTTTAATATATGCGTTCTTCTACCAGTAAGGTGCCGCAGTCCTGGGGGCGTTTTCCGGCGGTCAAGCCAGAGCAGGTCATCCCTGTACACTGGCGCAGCGAACTGCCCGACCTGGCGGCGCTTGAGCAGTCGGTATTGCCCTTCGCGTATGGCCGGAGCTATGGCGATAGCTGTCTGAACGAGGATGGCGTGACGCTCGATGTCAGCCGTTTAAATCACTTCATCTCCTTCGATGAGGATGAGGGCCTGTTGCGCTGCGAGGCAGGCGTCTCCCTGGCCGATATCCTGGCTGTGATCGTGCCGCGTGGCTGGTTCTTGCCGGTGACGCCTGGCACGAAATTCGTCTCGGTTGGCGGCGCCATCGCCAACGATGTTCATGGCAAGAATCATCACAAAGCGGGAACGTTCGGCTGCCACGTGACGCAATTTGAGCTGCTGCGCTCCGATGGCCGACGTTTATTGTGCTCTCCCACTCAGAACGAAGCCCTGTTCCGCGCCACCATCGGGGGGCTGGGACTGACCGGCGTTATTTTGTGGGCCGAATTTCGCCTGAAACCCATCAGCAATGCTTTTATCGATGTCGAGCACATTCGCTATTCCTCGCTCGCCGAGTTCAGGGATATCGCCGCCGAGTCGGACCTCGATTATGAATATACTGTGACCTGGGTGGATTGCCTGGCCGGCGAGAAAGAACTTGGCAAGGGCATCTTCATGCGCGGCAACCATAATCGAGCCAGGCATACGAAGAAGACTCCCAGGGATCTGCCGCTTGGCGTCCCATTCGATTTCCCCTCCTTTGTTTTAAATAAGCTGACGATTAAAGCCTTCAATACCGCCGTGTATCACGCCCAGTTGAGCAAACGGGTACGGAAAGTCCAGCACTATGATCCCTTCTTCTACCCGCTTGATGTTGTGCAGCACTGGAACCGTGTGTATGGCAAGCGGGGCTTCTTCCAGTACCAGTGCGTTGTACCCTTTGAGGGCGGCTACGAGGCCATGAAAGAGATCTTGCTGCGCATCAGTCGCTCCAATGAAGCCTCGTTCGTGACGGTATTCAAGAAATTCGGCGCTATCCCTTCGCCCGGCATGCTCTCCTTCCCACGACCGGGCCTGACCCTGGCGCTGGATTTTGCCAACAACGGCGAGCGCACCCTGCGCCTGTTCAATGAACTCGATAGGATTGTGCGTGACAACGGGGGCGCGGTCTATCCCGCCAAAGATGCCCGCATGAGCGCGGAGGACTTCCAGGCCTATTTCCCACAGTGGCAGGAGTTCGCGCAATATATGGACCCTAAGTTCTCGTCCAGCTTCTGGCGCCGTGTCACGATACCCGTATCATCTACCCTGGCCGCAACAGAATAACGCCAATCCGTAGCCGCCCGCTTGCGTGGCGGGTGGCTGCCATACACCCTTGAATGGAAAACGAACCGCATGAAACTACTCATAATAGGGGCAACGTCGGCGATTGCCTATGAAACGGCTAAATGTTTTGTCGGCGAAAACGCCGAACTCTTCCTGGTGGCTCGCGATAACGAGAAGCTGACGACGATAGCCAATGATCTCCAGGTGCGTGGGGCCAGGCGCGTGGAGACCTTCGTGCTGGATGTCACCGAGATCGACCGACACCAGGAGATGTTCGCTGCCGCCCTGGCGGCGCTCGATGAGCTTGATATGTTGCTGATCGCGCATGGCACGCTCGGCGACCAGCGCAAATGCGAGCTGAGCGTCGCTGAGACCTTGCAGGAACTGACCACCAACTGCACCAGCGTGATCGCGCTGCTGACTATCGCGGCCAATATCTTTGAGCAGCAGAAACGTGGCTGCATCGCCGTCATTTCTTCGGTCGCCGGCGACCGTGGGCGCAAGAGCAACTATGTCTATGGGACGGCGAAGGGCGCCCTGAACATCTTCCTGCAAGGTTTGCGCAACCGCTTGAGCAGTTCAGGGGTAGCGGTGGTGACGGTGAAGCCCGGCTTTGTCGATACGCCCATGACCGCCTCGTTCAGGAAAGGCCCCCTGTTCGCGCAGCCGGGTGTGGTCGGCAAAGCCATCTACCAGGCCATGAAACAGGGCCGCGATATCGTGTATGTACCCTGGTTCTGGCGTTACATTATGCTGATCATCAAGAGCATCCCTGAACGCGTCTACAAGCGGCTCTCAATTGGAGGATAAGGCGCGCTCCTCTTCTTTCCCAAAGCCCACACGCCCTCGCGCCGGTAGATCTGGACCATCCAGATAGCAATTCCCACTTCGACCAGAGCAACACCCATCCGAAACAGGCTGTACCAGAGAGGAGCAGTAGAGGGCCACACATTAGTGATCTGCAAGAGGGTGGCTGGGATCTGGAGGGCGGAGCTGGCAAAGGCAACCAGCATGAGCCAGAAGACCCAGCGCCAATGGCGCACAACCCCAAGGATGAGCAAGGCGACCACAGTAAGAATGCCGACCAAAAACAGCGTCACCGGAGCAGGATAGTGGTCAGCCGGAGAGGACGTGAGCGCGAGCGATTGGGCGTAGATCGCTGGAGCAGCGACATACACCACCAGTAAGCTCGTGGCAGCGAGGATGAAGAAGGCGATCATGGCCCTCTCCAGGCGCACTCCCCTGGAATGATGCGTCGGTGTCTTCATTGGTGGGTGGTCTCCTTTCCTGATTGCAAACCGTCAAACAACAGCGAGGTCAGGACTTCCGGCAGTTCTTCCCACCGCTGGGCAATCACCTCGTCGCCAAGCAATTGGAGTGTCAGCAGACCCAAAAGCAGGCCAGCGATGGCACGAACCGTGAGAGCCACATCGAGGCTGTGCCCTTGTCCTGCTCCATGCTGCGCCTGGAAGGCATGTTCGGCGACGGTGAAGGTGGGCAGCAAGACCTGCTGGTAATACAGCCCACGCAATTCCTCATTGACCAGCATTTCTGGCAGGACCGCCTGGAAGACCTCAGCATTCGGCCACAACAGGGCCATGCGCTGGCGGAGGTACGCGGTGAAAAAGGAGCGTAGATCTTGCTCGTGCTCTGGCATGAGCTGCTGCTTGCGTTCCGCTGACTCATTGAGGCGATGGAGAATTCCTAACAACACCTCTGTTTTACTCGTAAAGTAGGTGTAGATCGTGCCATCGGCGATCCCAGCTACGCGGGCGATGTCTTTGATAGTGGCGCGATGAAAGCCCTTTTCGGCAAACACCTGGGTGGCTGCATCCAGGATCTGCTTGCGCCGGGCAGCCACCACCATCTCCTGGATGGGATCAGGCGTCCTGGTCATAACTGCATGCTCCTTTATGAGCGTTGCATAACGCTGTTCAGTTTTTTTCAATCGCTCTTTTGATAGCATCAAGGGTATCTTGAGATTCTTGTGCGATTTTCTTTTTTACAATGATATTGAGTAATTTTGCCTTCAGAGACTTTGTCGAATAGTAATGACTGAATTCCACTTTTGTCTCATCCTCGGCAAGAGGAGTGAGTTTCGCTTCAACCAGATAATCTGGGAGCAGTGTTGTAATCCCCATGGTATCTTCAGGTAAAGCCGTGACGACCCGTTCCATAGGCACCACTTCGATATCTTTCTCCACACATGTATTTTTCCCATCTTTGAGGTGGCACCTATAGGCAACCCCCGGCCCTCTCTGACTTTTCCCTGAAATGAGGTCTACACTCTTGACCCTTGGATGGTATACAGCAATGTTTGTCAGGTCTTGATTAAATTCCCATACGATCTGGAGAGGTGCATGAATAACAACCTCTTGTCTTGACTGAAAAGGAGGAAATGCCTTCCTCTCAGGCGTTTGAGGAGTCTGCATCGTTTTGTTCCTTTCTCGAAGCGTGATGCCACGAACGCGTGCGCTGATGGCGAGATGCTTTAGAGGCAGAGGCTCTCGCGTTTTTCTTTGTAGTGATTGAATAACAAACCATGTATTTGAATGTTCATTCATTAAAATGATAGAGCATTCAATAAGGTTTGTCAAGTCTGAGAAATGAGACGGAGGTTTCACTAGCGGTGGGAGTTACCTGTTTGCAGCAAATTTAAAAAGCCAGGGCTAGCATGGCACCAGATTCATTGTCCTGATGCTTGATTTTGAGGAGAAGCCCCCTCTACGTGATTTCCCGACCGGTGCCCTAGCATCAACAGGGCGAATATGCCAGCGAGCACATGTATGCCGCCCTGGATGTTCAGCAAGAGCACCGGCCCCAGACGATCTCCCAGGACTCCCGCCAGAATCATGCCGGTGAGTACCATCAGCCCGTAGACCGCGAAGCTCGTGCCGAAGACGCGCCCGCGCAGTCTGTCATCCACGGTGATCTGGAGCAGCGCGTTGAGGCTCACCATCATGCCTGCGGCCGGTAGTCCGACGATCACGAAGAGGACCAGTACGATCAGCAGGCCGGGAATAAAGGCTGGCACATTGACAATCAAGAGGTCGATGAACCCGAAGGCGAACAGGCATATGCCGAACAGGCGCGCGGGCGCGATGCGACTGCCGACCTGCGCGATGACCAGCCCTCCAACCAGGCTGCCTATAGCCTGCACGGAGAGGAGCATCCCATATTCTATCGCCCCGCCTCCCAGCACCTTCTTGACGAATACAATCAGCAGCACACTGAACACCCCCTCACCCAAACCCATAGCCGCGAAGATGATTAAGATCACGCTGAGTACGCGCGAGTGGACTATCAGATGT
>JALYVR010000391.1 GCA_030853145.1 Chloroflexota bacterium
CAACCGAGCGGGCTTGTCAACCGCGCCCCTACCTTCTGTGGCCCTTACCCTTTGTGGCCCCTACCTGATTACAGCCAGTGGTACAATGGCGAATAATCGACACAGAACATCACAATAATTCTGTAATGCATGGAGAATTGTATGGATCTTGAACGTATTCAGCGGGCGCTTCAGGCGGAGCGCCTGGATGGCTGGCTCTTTTATGATTTTCGCCGCTTGAACCCTATCGCCTACCAGGTGTTGCACCTGCCGATAGAGGATATGTACACGCGCCGCTGGTTCTATTTTGTGCCCGCGCAGGGCACGCCGTGCGCGATTGTCAGCGCGGTTGAGGCGCATGTGCTGCGTTCGTTGCCGGGGGAGCGGCGCGTGTTTCGTGACTGGCAGGAGATGCATGGCTGCCTGCGCGACCTGCTGCAACCGGCAGGGCTGAGGGTAGCCATGGAATACTCGCCCATGAATGCCATCCCCTACATTGCGCGCGTGGATGCCGGCACGCTAGAGTTGGTGCGCTCCTTCGGCGCGGAGGTCGTTAGCTCGGCGAACCTGGCGCAGTCCTTTGTGGCGCAACTGAGCACGCGGCAGATAGAGAGTCACCGCGATGCCGGGCGGCGCATCATTGGCGTGAAAGATGCCCTCTTCGCGGTCTTAAAACGCGATCTCATGGACGGGCAGGCGCTCAACGAATACGACATCCAGCAGCGCTTCCACGAGATGTTGCGGCAGGCCGGCGTTGTTGTGGCGGAGCCGCCGATTGTTGCAGCCAACGAGCATGCCGGAAACCCGCATTATCTGCCGAGCGCCGGGGAGCATAGCCCGGTGCGGCGTGGTGACCTGCTGCTCTTCGATTTCTGGGGCCATCTGCCCGAACCTGGCGCGGTATATGCCGATTATACATGGATGGCCTTCGCCGGCACACGCGAGGAGATCCCCGCGCGCCAGCGCGAGGTCTTCGAGATTGTACGGCGCGCGCGCGATAGCGCTATCGCCTTTGTGCGCGCGCGACTGGCGGCCGGCGAGCGCGTCGAGGGCCGCCAGGTCGATGACGTGGCGCGTCACGTCATCGCTAGCGCCGGCTATGGCGACTTCTTTGTGCATCGCACTGGCCATAGCATCACCACGGCTGAGCACGGTGATGGCGCGAATCTCGATAACCTGGAGACGCAAGACGAGCGCACCCTGCTGCCCAATACCTGCTGCTCGGTTGAGCCAGGTATCTATCTGCCTGAATTCGGCGTGCGCAGCGAAGTCAACCTGCTGATCCACGAACGTGACGCCGAAGTGACCGGCGTGCCAGCGCAAACGGAGATCGTGCCGCTGCTGTAAGGCGATCCAATGCGCGTAGGGATTCGGCTTGCCGCTTCCGTGTATTGGCCCTTGGGCCTGGGAGATCTCCCCCTGGCCGCGCACGCGAGGCCGCACACGGATGCGGCAAGCCGAATCCCTACGCGAAATCAGGGGCGAGGCGAGAGGTAAGGTAGAGTATTGTCCTGGCGCGCTACAACCGGAGTGCTTCTTGAACGTATACATAGTAACGATGTAGTTATTAGCGGGGCGCCGAGCGCGCCCTCGCAGGAGGTCGGTTATTATGAGCAATGAGTGGGGGCAGGGTCCCAATCCCGGCGGGGGCCAGCCCAACCAGGAAGATATAGATAAGCGCATTGAGGACATCAAGCGGGTGCTTGTGTCGGGGGCCAGCGAGGCGCAGCAGCGTATCAAGCGCGTCGTTGATAAGGCGGGCACATACTGGCAGCAGTCGCAGGCAGCGCCGGTCCCGCACCAGGCTGACGGCGTCGAGGAGCAGCGCATTCGCCAGCTTGTAAACATGTGGAGTGCGGGGAACTGGCGCGTGGCGCGCGATCTCGGCACATATATGGAGTTGGTGGCGCTGGGTAGTGACGAGGTGTGGGAGGTCACAGTGCAGACGCGCTGGGAGAATCGCGCGCTGGAAGTCGTCACGGAGCCATATACCGGGCGCGCGCCTGACAGGTTAAAGCCCCTGTTGCCGGTGTGGGATTATGAATTGCCGCCAGTGATAGGATTGAAGCCGCCGATGACGCGCACACGCGTTGAGGGGCTGGATGAAGTGCTGGCCTGCACTACCTGCAATAGCAGTGGACGCGCGCTCTGTGCCGCCTGCACCGGGCGTGGCTGGATCACCTGTCCCGATTGTCGCGGGCGCATCAAGAAACGCTGCGCCACCTGTCGCGGGCGTGGCTATATCGCCGACTGGGCGGACCAGAAAAAGAAGCCATTTTTCCAGAAGCGGGCCGAGAACGTTGCCAATTCGGTCGGTGAGAAGGTCGCCGATGTCTTTGATGGTATCAGGCAGCAGGGCGTACCCATTCCCAACCCCATCGACATCGATCCCGCCAACAAGGGGCGCACGATCCCCTGTCCCGACTGCGTGAATGGGGAAGTGGATTGCGACTGCATCACGGGTAAGCGCATCTGCGCGACCTGCCAGGGCGCGAAGACCATGG
This sequence comes from Chloroflexota bacterium, assembly GCA_030853145.1. Taxonomy (GTDB): domain Bacteria; phylum Chloroflexota; class Ktedonobacteria; order Ktedonobacterales; family Ktedonobacteraceae; genus JALYTT01. The sequence continues at coordinate 2,484 of JALYVR010000391.1, forward strand.
CGTGTACGGCCTGCAGCGGCACCGGCAAGATTGTGCGACACCGCGAGATGGTACGCAGCTTCGATCTGCGCTCGCAAAGCCGCATCGTCGGCACAAGTGCTATCCCTGAGCAGTACCTCTTCAAGGCGGACGGCGAGATGATCTATAACGCCGAACTCGATGAAGAACTCTATGCCGAGGCCATCCCCGACCGCGTGCCGGCCGACGTGTGGCTGGTGGCTGTTGAGATGACACAGGCGGCGCGAAAGGCGGAGAAGTCCAGCGTGGATAGCATGCAGTTCGGGTCGCGCTCAACCCTGCAGGTGCTGGAACTGGTGCGTATCCCCTATACCAAGGTGGACTACCGCTTTGTGGAGAAGGACTACTCGCTCTTCATCTACGACGGCGAGGGTCACGAGAAGTTCTACGCAGAGCGCTTCCCGGCGCGCTGGGAGCGCATCGAGTCGTTTGTGCGTGCTATCACCGCCGACCTGACAACCACCCCGCAAGGTAGCAACCCGGCCGACGCCACAACGCAGGCACGCGGCTATCGCGTCCCCGTCGAGAAGCCGCCCTACTCGATCACTGAGGATGAGGATACGCTCTAGGCGAATAACCGCCAGAAAATGCCGGGAACGCAGGACAGGGGATTGCTTCTGACGCATTTAACGCGCCGAAACAGATATAACTGGTTTGGCGCGTTTTATTGCCGTATTATCATATTCCATCTCAGTGCGCATCTTCCCTTTGGACGATTTTTTGATGCTCTCTGAATAACGGCAACCATACTTCAAAGCGCGATCCATCTCCAACGCGACTCTGGAGACATACTTTGCCCCCATGTGCTTGTACGACCCACTCGACAAGAGTCAGACCCAGACCAGAGCCACTTGAAGGGGTCTGGTAGGCACTTTCACCGTGATCCTGAGTGGATGAGCGTGCGGGATCGATACGATAGAAACGCTCAAACAGGTGAGGCCAATGTTCCTCGGCAATACCAGGCCCATCGTCCTGCACCCGTATCCACCCCCATCCATCTCCGTCAGTGCCACTTTCTATATGCACGCGCTTGCCAATACCCGCAGTATACTTCAATCCATTCTCGATGAGATTGGTGAGTGCCGAAGCGAGGTACCAACGATCTCCGCTCGCCGGGAATGCCGGCACTTCTCCGAGTGACAGTTCGATGCCGTATTCATGTGCCAGTGGTGCGAGACGCTCCACGACATCGAGAATCACTTCGCTTACATCAATGGGTTCACGGGCGAGGATGATCTGGTCGGTATCGGCGCGGGCAAGCGTGAGCAACGCGTTCACCATGCGTGTCATCTGCTGCGCCTCGGCTTGAATGATCTCCAGTTCCTGCCTATATGCTCCTATTATCTCCAGCGCTTGCTGACTGTCTTGGGGAGTGTTCCATTGGGAGAGCACACGATTTGTGGCGATGGTGATTGTACTGAGAGGTGTCCGTAATTCGTGACTGGCGTCAGCAGTAAACTGACGCATGCGGCTGAAGGCTGTTTCCAGGCGGTTGAGCATGGCATTGAATGTGATCGCCAGTTCTCCCAATTCATCGCGGCTTTTGACCTGAAGACGGTGGCTCAAGTTCGTTTGTCCAATGTGCCGGGCTGTTTTCATCATCAGCCGCACAGGGCGCATGGCTTTGGTGGCAAGCCAATAGCCACTGACCGTGACGACCAGCAGGATTACTCCTCCCATGAGAGTAATTTGAGAGGCAATACTCTGGAGTTCCACATGCAGATCATCTGCTGGCAGCATCTTTTCCAGTGTGCTATAGAGTAATCCGCTATACAACAAGAGAATGAGCGAAGTCGTCAGGGCATACCAACCGGTCAGTCGGATGCGGATACTTCTAAACTGGCCAGGAAGCTTCTGAAAAACGTGGTGATCGGTACCCAGGCTGTGTGTCTCTGTGTTTTTTGTCATGTTGTTTCTTCCTTCTCGCTCATTAGCGAGGATCGGGTGTACGTAAGCGGTAGCCTACACCACGGATGGTTTCGATCAATTTGACCTCGTAGGGATCGTCCACCTGGTTGCGCAAACGACGTATACAGACTTCAACTGCGTTGAGCGTGCCAGTAAAATCATAGCTCCAGATATGTGTTGCAATCATTTCGCGCGTCAGAACTTGGTTGGGGTGACGCATCAAGTATTCGAGGACAGAGAAAAGCCTTGCCGTCAATGCAATGCGTTGCTTTGCGCGTTCAACGGTATGCATGGCAGGATCAAGCGTCAGGTCGGCCACACGGAGCACCGCATCTTTCTGCGTTGCTATTCTGCGCAAGAGCGCACGTACGCGTGCAAGGAGCTCGGTGAGCGCAAATGGCTTCACCAGATAGTCATCGGCCCCGCTATCTAGACCCCGCACACGATCTTCTACCAGATCACGGGCAGTTAACAACAGCACCGGTGTGGTGAGATGTTGCTGGCGCAAGGCGCGACAGACGGCCAGACCATCTTTGCCAGGCAGTAAAATGTCGAGAATGATGACATCATAGCTGGTCATTTCCGCCAATGCTTGCCCCTCTTCCCCATCAAAGGCGCTATCAACCGCGTAGCCTTCGTCCAGGAGGCTCATCTTCAGTTCATAATTCAAGTGCCGGTTGTCCTCGATGACAAGAATGCGCATAGACGTTCCTTCCTGTTTCTGTTCTCTTCTAGTATCGCTCATTTTCCTGACAAGATGCTGACAGAAACTCCGCCCTTTTGTCAATGTCTTGTCAGGAGACCCAGGTACACTACCTCTCAATCCCGTAAAACGCTGTTTCCGTTGGGATAAGCTCATCCGTAGTTTTTGAGAAGCCTGAAAAACATCTTGTGCGGGGTTCAAAGGGGCCACAGTCCTTTGGGGGGTATGGCGTCTCCCCATGCCTCTCCCTTTCCGCCCCGCCGCAGGCGGGGTGGGAAGAAAAAAGAAAGGGATTGGGGACACCCCAATCCCCGGG
>JALYVR010000392.1 GCA_030853145.1 Chloroflexota bacterium
CCCCTGACTCTCACAACTACCGGAGTGAATATGGGCGGCGTGCGCGCTGTTTGGTTCCAGGCCGCTCACCGTGAGCTTGACTGTCAATGTCGTACCGGAGAGCGACAATTGTGCCATGCCACTCACGGCCTCGCCCGCGCTGGCTTTTGGCGGAGCAGCGAGCGCGACATGCACCGATTGCGCGGCCGTCATCGACGTATTCGCGTTGGCGATATCACCACACACGATAGGCAGGAACTGGTCGGCCGGGCTGAGGCCAGGGCCGTTATGCACATTCACATACCAGCCGCTAGCCGCAATGCCCTGTGGCACACTAACCGTGGTGGTAGCTGTGCCCACCCCATGAGCATCGGCGACGATATTGTGCAGCGGATAGATGACTTTACCCTCGTTACTGCAACTCCCAGCATGGATATGCGCTGGATGGGTGCTGCTTGGGGCCAACCCTACCAGCGAGATCTTCACCGTCAGCATATGGGTACTCGGACTCCAACTGAGATCCGCCGTACCAGCGGGTACATGTTTGAGCGTTGCGCTGGCGGTGGTAGCGCTGCTCGTTGGCGTGGTCGCGGGGGGATTGCTTGTTGGCGTCGCTGCGGGCGTACTGGTCGTGCCTCCACAAGCTGTGACAAGCAGCGCCACCACTACAACGAGCGCAGCAAATATGCTGCCTCTGCGCTGCTCAGGGTATCGCATAGACATATGTGTTCTCCTTTCATTGGCGGCTGATATGCACATTGATTGTGGAATTACCTTAGTGGACGCCTGGTTAGTAAGAAGTGGGTATCGTGTGGCAGGTATGGCCATCATGAAATAGAATTTTTAACAGCGCTCTGCACTGCGTCTAATAGAGTGATATAGAAAGGAGAGGTGTCATGAACGCATCGGCAACCCTATTGTTCTGGATTGGCTGTATTGTGATTATAATTTCTGCTGCTATCCAGTTGTTTTTTCCAAATTTTCTGACACCTTTGCTTATCATCTTTGCAGTCGGTTTCTGTATCAAGCAATGGTATCGTAAAATTCGTGAAATGAATGACTTACTAGCAGAAGAACAGCAAGCACGCATGAAAGCAGATCTGTATATCCAGGCACGGGAACAATATATGCATACACGCATGTCGCCAGGTCGCCAGCAAGGTAAAAAGAAGAGATGATATGCCCATCTGCGCGCCTGGCGGATACCTCATAGGTGTAGTGGCCCTCCCTCGCGGGGGCCATGTCTCACCCGGCAAGCAAAACCTGGCGATACAACGCTAGATAAGTGGCAGCACGCTCTCGCCGAACGCCCGCAACCCCTCGATATCATCCATATCGAACCATTGCAGCATCAGTTCATCAACACCAGCATCGGCGAAGCGCTTGATCTGCCTCACAATCATCTCAGGAGTGCCCACAACATACTTTTCCTGCTTATCCAGTGTCTCAAGCGCCTCGGCGAGGGGTAGACCGGCAAGCGCCGGCACGCGGGCGCGCCAGGTGAGCCGCTGCTCAAGCTCTGCCATATCGCGACCAAACCACGCGCTGGTCATCATCGTGCGCCTGACGCTGCCTGGCTCTCTGCCGGCCTCGCGCAGTAAGCCATCCAGGGTTGTTGAGCGTGCGCGGAACTCGGCGGGCGTCAGGTAGACAGCATTCCACACATCGGCATAGCGCGCCACCAGCGGTAGAGTGCGCTTAGGGCCATTGCCGCCCAGCAGGATGCGCGGGCCGCCGGGCCGCTGCGGGCGCGGCAGCAGGGTGGCGCCGCGCAACTGATAGAAGGTACCCTCGAAGGTAATCGGCTCGTCGCTGCGCAGGAGACGCGTGATGACCTCCAACGCTTCCTGCAGGCGCGCCATACGAGTCTGCACATCGCCGAGGTCGTGCCCGAAGAGCGTATGCTCGCGCTCCTGCCAGCCTGCGCCGACACCCAGGAGCATGCGGCCCCCGCTCAGGTCATCCAGTGCCGCCGCCTGCCGCGCCAGCAGGGTGGGCTGGCGAAACGACACTGGCGAGACCAGCGGGCCAAAGTGCAGGCGCCGCGTGTGGTCGGCCAGGTAGGCGAGCGAGACGATGGCCTCCAGCGCATCCCTGTCAGGTGGATCGGCGTTGGTAAAATGGTCGGAACGAAAGAGGCCTGCGAACCCCGCCGCCTCAACCGCCTCGACGAGCCGCCTCCAGCGCGCCCACGTCAGGCCATCCTGCCCCTCGATCTGTATGGAAATCGCAACCATGCAGTCTGCTCCTCATCTCAATCAGCTAGGCGCTCTTTTTGCGCATATCTTTCACAAACTTTGGCAGCAACAAGAGATGCGAAGAAAGCGCGATCACCCAGAGGGCCACCGTAATCCGGTTGCTCAATTTGCCCGCGCTACCATTGGTATTGGTCGAAGAAGTTTCTGTGTTTATCGTCATGGCTGTTCTCTCTTTCTGAAATCATCCCTATAGACTATAGCGCAAATGTGCGAAGAGAGCCAGTCATGCATTTGAACCTAAATTTTCATCTCCATTTACCCTTGACACAACCCACTCACACATTGTATATTCTGCTTATCAATCGATAAGTAAGGGCGACCCTGTTCATGGAGCGGAAACACAGAAAGCAGCCAGCGCATGAGGAGAGCGAGGAGACGCTGCGCACGATTTTGCGTGTGGCCCAGCAGCTCTTCATGGAATATGGCTATCGCGCGGTCACTACCCGCCAGTTGGCTGAGGCGTGCGGGCTGACACAGCCTGCGCTCTATCATTACTTTGCCGACAAGCAGGACCTCTACCTGGCGATGGCGCAGGAGGAGATCGCCAGGCTCAGGGCAGCATTGGAGCGCATTGCCCGGCGCGACGAGGGTGTGCAGGAGCGCCTGGAGCACGTGGCGCTCTACCTGCTGAGCAGTACCCGGCACGATCATGGCCTGATGCTCCACGATATCCGCTACGAGCTATCGTCCGAGGCGCGCGCCACGCTGAACGAGGTCTTTCAAGTCGGCCTCATCCGCCCCATCGCGTCGATCTTCGAGGATGGCCTGCGCCAGGGACTGCTGCGTGACCGCCAGCACGATGGCAGCGATCCTATCATAGCGACCTATCTGCTCATGAGCATGATCTCACAATTCTTAACGCGCTCGCGCGATACACTGCATCCCTGGCCGGAGGGTCAGCATGCCGGCGACGCCGAGATGGCCCACCTGATCGTCAATACCCTGTTGCACGGCCTTGTACGTCCTATTCAGGAACAACGTAGGGGCGCCGCTCGCCTGCGCCCCTAATTTTTTAGCATGTACTTATCGCTTGATAAGCCATTATAACAGGAGGACGTATTATGGAGTCAGCAGCTCAGGATATACAGGCAGAAAGGACTCAATCGCCCGCGCAGGCGAGTGGAGACCCGAAATATAAATGGAAAGTCATGTTCTCGGTGATCTTTGGCACATTCATGGTCATCCTGGACGCCACGGCGGTGAACGTCGCCCTGCCCACGCTCCAGCATGTCTTCAAGGCCACCGTTGACCAGGTGGACGGCACGCTAACGGCGTATGTGCTCGCGCTGGGTATCGTGACGCCGCTGGCCGGCTTCCTCTCGGAGCGCTTCGGCATCAAGCGCATCTACCTGATCTCGCTGGGACTTTTTGTAGCCGGCTCGATCCTGTGTGCCTTCGCGCCCTCGCTGGCCTTCCTGGTAGCGTTTCGCGCGCTGCAAGGACTGGGTGGGGGCATGATCGGGCCGCTGGGCATCTCGCTGCTGTTCGGGGCCTTTTCTGAAAAGGAGCGCGGGCTGGCCTTCGGGGTCTACGGTATTCCGCTGGTGGTGGCGCCGGCCAGCGGCCCGGTGCTGGGGGGCTACTTTGTGCAGTACCTGGACTGGCGCTACATCTTCTTCATCAATATCCCCATCGGCATCGCGGGCATCATCATGGGCAGCATCTGGCTGCGCGAGCAGCGGCGTGGCACATCGGCGCGCCTGGATATCCCCGGCGTGCTGCTCTCCACCATCAGCTTCGGCACGCTGCTCTACGCGATCCAGCGCGGCTCAAGCGACGGCTGGACCTCCCCGCGCATCCTGACGCTGCTCGCCATCGGCCTGCTGACCTTCGTGGCCTTCATCGTCACCGAACTTCGTGTGCGCGATCCGCTGCTCGACCTGCGCCTCTTTAAACGGCGTACATACAGCTTCGCCAATTTCGTCGGCTGGGTCAGCGTGATCGCCCTCTTCGGCGCCGAGTTCCTGCTGCCGATCTACCTGCAAACCCTGCGCGGTCGCACGCCTCTCGAAGCCGGACTGCTTGTGCTGCCGCTGGCCATCTCATCGGGCATCGTCGTGCCGCTGGCCGGAGTGTTCTACAACAGGATCGGCGGGCGCTGGCTGATCGTGGCGGGCAGCCTCTTGCTGGCGATCAACACCTGGGAACTGGCCCACCTGACGCTTGCTACGCCCTATACGACGGTGCTGATTATCGTGGCCATACGCGGCGTCGCGCTGGGCCTGATCCTGCAAACGACCCTGACGACGGCACTGGCAGGCCTGCAACCGCAGCAGTTGCCACGCGCCAGTTCGCTGCTGACGGCGACGCGCAACGTCTTCCAGTCCTTCGGCATCGCCATGCTCGGCACCATCCTGACGAATCAGTTCACCGCCTACCAGGGCGCCGCGCGCAACGACCTGCATAACCCGCTCACAGCGCTTGGAAAGCAGTTCGGCCAGCTTGTCCAATCCTTACAGCAGCGCGGACTGCCGCCCCTGGTGGCCCAGAAGGCCGCCATCGGCCAGTTGCTCGGCCCGCTGGTCCCCCAGCACTTTATGCAGGGCCTCAACGACGCCTACCTGGTGACCTTCTGGCTGGCCATCGCCACCGCCCTCCTGGCCTTCACTCTCCCAGGACGTGTGCGCACGAAACCCGACGAGGAGCCGAATGAGGCCACCGTAGGGTGACAGGGCGGCGCGCGGAGGGGGGGCAGGCCAGCGGCGCCCGTACATGAAAAAGGAAGCGTGTCGCCTGGCATGCCGCGCGTCGTTGGAACCGGGCGCAGGCCAGCAAGCGAGAGAGGCGATGGAGCAGGGCGCCCGCAAGGGATGCCCGTCCATATCTGACCGGGCGGAGGTGGCATGACGATAGGAAAAAGCACTCGTACACAGTTCATTGTCGATCGGGTGATTGGTATGAGAGCGCCGATCGCAGGGTCAGATATGGACGGGCATCCCTTGCGGGTGCCCTGCTCCAACACGACATAGCTTCACCATGGAGGATTCTATAGAAGATCAAAGCGGGACCTCTTCGGCATATTTTCGAAAGTTTTCTTCCTGCATCTGGAAGGTTCGCAGCAGTCTTTTGTATTCCACGGTGCCTTCAAAGACAACGCTGGCGGCTACATCGTGTCCTGAAAGCTCGGTTCTGTCCTGCGCGAAGTCTTTATGG
>JALYVR010000017.1 GCA_030853145.1 Chloroflexota bacterium
CATGATCGCCCTGGTGGAGGGGGCCAAACGCCAGAAGACGCCCAACGAGATCGCGCTCAATATCCTGATCGCCAGCCTGACGATCATCTTCGTGCTGGTGGTGGTCTCGCTTGAACCCTTTGCCATCTACTCCGGCCAGGCGGTCTCGGTGACGACACTGATCGCCCTGCTGGTGTGCCTGATCCCCACCACCATCGGTGGGCTGCTCTCGGCTATCGGGATCGCGGGCATGGACCGCATGGTGCAGCGTAATGTGCTGGCCATGAGCGGGCGCGCGGTGGAGGCGGCGGGCGACGTGGATGTGCTGCTGCTAGACAAGACCGGCACGATCACCCTGGGCAACCGTCAGGCGACGCGCTTTGTGCCGCTCTCCGGGGTGGAAGAGCGCGACGTGGCCCAGGCGGCCATGCTCTCCAGTCTCTCGGACGAGACCCCGGAGGGCCGCTCGATCGTAGCCCTGGCGCGTGAGAAGTACGGTATCACCGACGCGGGAGACCCCGGAGCGGCGTTTATTCCCTTCTCGGCGACGACTCGTATGAGCGGCGTCGATATGCAGGAAACCCAGAATGGTCGCACCGGTGTACATTCCATTCGCAAAGGGGCGGGCGACTCGGTCGCCGCCTATGTGGCCGAACACGGTGGGTCAGAAAGCTCCGAACTGACATCAATTGTGAACGGCATCGCCAGCGCGGGCAGTACGCCTCTGGTGGTGGCCGAGGTAGTGGCTGGAGGCAATGGCACAGGGGAACGGGCCCGTGTGTTGGGGGTTATTGAACTCAAAGATATCGTCAAGGGCGGCATGCGCGAACGCTTCGACCAGATGCGCCGCATGGGCATCCGGACCGTCATGATTACGGGCGACAATCCACTGACCGCCGCGGCCATCGCCAAAGAGGCGGGCGTTGATGACTTCCTGGCGCAGGCCACGCCGGAGACCAAGATGCGGCTGATCAAAGAGCAGCAGACGGGTGGACGCATGGTGGCGATGACGGGCGATGGCACCAACGATGCCCCGGCGCTGGCGCAGGCCGATGTCGGCGTGGCCATGAACACGGGCACACAAGCTGCCAAAGAAGCGGCCAACATGGTTGACCTCGACTCCAACCCCACCAAGCTGATCGAGGTGGTGGAGGTGGGCAAGCAGCTCTTGATCACACGCGGCGCGCTCACGACCTTTAGTATCGCTAACGATGTCGCGAAATACTTCGCGATCATCCCGGCGGCCTTCGCCGTGACGTATCCGCAGTTGAACGCGCTCAATATCATGCGCTTAGCGACGCCGCACAGCGCGGTGCTCTCCGCGGTGATCTTCAATGCCCTGGTCATCATCGCGCTGGTTCCCCTGGCCCTGCGCGGCATCAAGTTCCGCGCGATTGGGGCGGGTGCGCTGCTGCGCCGGAACCTCTTGATCTACGGCGTGGGAGGCATCATTGTCCCGTTCCTGGGCATCAAAGCGATCGACCTGATCTTGCAGGTGCTGCACCTGACGCTGTAAGGGAGGCGGCAGAAGAAAGGGGGAAGCGCCCTCAGAATGGGGGTGCTTCCCGGTTTGAGAAGGAAACAGAAGATGAAAACATTTGTGACGAAGTACCTGCGTCCGGCGGTGGTGTTGACGCTGCTCCTCACCATTGTGACCGGCTTTCTCTATCCAGGCATCGTGACGGGCCTGGCCCAGGTGATCTTCCCCTACCAGGCCAACGGCAGTCTGGTGAAGGCCTCCAATGGGCAGGTGATCGGCTCTGACCTGATCGGGCAGTACTGGAACAAGCCCGCGTACTTTCACGGGCGGCCCTCGGTGACGGTCAACCCGGCGACCGGGACACCGGAGCCATATGCCGCCGACAACTCCACGGCCTCGAACTCGGGGCCCACGAATGCCGCGTTCATTCAAACTGTGCAGCAGCGTGTGGCCCAACTGAAGAAGGAGAACCCGAATGCGCCAGCCGGACCTGTGCCGGTGGACCTGGTGACGGCATCGGGATCGGGACTTGACCCGGACATCACGATCGCGGGGGCCATGTACCAGGTCCCGCGCATAGCGGCAGCACGCGGCCTGAGTCAGGATATGGTCACGAAGCTCGTCACGAATCACGAGAGCGGACGCTTCCTGGGTCTCTTCGGCGAGCCCTATGTGAATGTGCTTGATCTGAACCGGGCGCTCGACGCGTGTGCCGCACATCCTTCGTCGTGTTGAGCGGGGAAGATAGCAACGTGCTCAATGTGAATGTGGCGCCTAGCGCGCACTACGAGTGAGGGCATGAAAGAGCAACCACCTGACCAAGAGCAACGCGAGCGTGAGGAGGGCCGTCCTGATCCAGAGGAGCTGCTGCGTCGCTATAGCCTGCGTGATCGCGACCTGGCAGCAGCTCCTCTGCGGCCCATGCCTTCCAATAGTGACGAGGAGGAGGATGAGGGCCTTCCCGTTCCGGCTCCCGGGCGCTACCAGCGCAGGCGCGGCCACCTGCGCATCTACCTGGCCTCGGCAGCCGGCTCGGGCAAGACCTATACCATGCTCAATGAGGGGCATCGCCGCGAGGGCCGCGGTACCGATGTTGTGATCGGCTATGTGGAGACACACGGCCGATCGCAGACACAGGCGCAGATTGGCGACCTGGAGGTCATGCCGCGTAAGAGCGTGGCGTACCGGGGCGTCACGCTCGAAGAGATGGATACAGAGGCCATCATCGCGCGCCACCCCAGAGTGGCGCTGGTCGACGAACTGGCGCACACCAATGTGCCCGGCTCCACGCACGCCAAGCGCTACCAGGACGTGCTGGAGATCCTCGACGCGGGTATCGACGTGATAACGACGCTCAATATCCAGCACCTGGAGAGCCTGAACGACCTGGTGGCGAGCATCACAGGCGTACGCGTGCGCGAAACCCTGCCCGACTGGGTGCTGGACCAGGCCGACGAGGTGGAACTGATCGATATCTCGCCGCATGCCCTGCGCCAGCGTATGAGACATGGCAATATCTACCCGCCCGAACGCATCGAGACCGCCCTCAGCCACTTCTTCCGTGAGGGCAACCTGACAGCGTTGCGCGAGTTGGCCCTGCGGCGCGTCGCCGAGAAAACCGAATCCCAGCTTGAGCAGTACATGACCGAGCACGGCATCACCGACTACCGGCCGGCCAGCGAACGCGTGCTGGTGGGCTTCGACGCCCGGCCCCACACGCGCGAGGTCATCCGCGATGCCTGGCGGCTGGCCCATGGACTGCATGCTGACCTGATCGCGGTGTGTATCCAGCCAGAGGGCTACCTGGCCTTCACAAGTGCGCTCACTCGATTGCTCAAGTACCGGGGAGAGGCGCAGCGCGTTCGGGAGGCAGCCCTGCGTCGTCTAGAGGAACACGCCGTGCTCGCCGAAGATCTGGGGGCCGAGGTGATCCGCACCAGCAGCCCTGATATCGCCCGCAAGCTGGTGGAGATCGCCCGTGAACGGCAGGTCACCCAACTGGTGCTGGGTCAGCCAGCTCGCAGCCATTGGGAAGAGCTTATCCGCGGCTCGATAGTGAATCGCCTGCTGCGGCTGAGTACCGGTATGGATATTCACCTTGTTCCGCGCAGCGAAGAGGAATAACGCGAAAAGCGAAAGGGACTGCATACCAGGAGAAAGGGTTCTGAGAAGCGATGATGACGACACTCCGTTTGTTGCTTCCTTGTACCTCCGTAGGAGACACGACTGCTATTCATGCTGCGATCCAGGTGGCTCAATCCTGCGGGGCGATCCTGGTTCCGCTCTCACTGAGACGATCTGCGCAGATGCAAGATGTTCGCGAGGGAGCGCGGCTGGTACCCCGCAAAGAGGCTGACGACTTCCTGGGGACCGTGCTACATTCTGCTGCCATCATGGATGTTCCCGTTGAGTGGGTTGATCTCTCTCCACGAGACGCAGTGCGAAGTATCGATCTGATCTTTCAGGAAAAGGAGTGTGCAGCCGTCTTGCTCTTTGTCCGCGGGGGAGCGGGCGTTCTGCTTGAGACGACTGAGGTGCAGCAAGTGATCGCACAAAGAAGAGGCGCCTTCACTCTCCTGGTCCATTTGCTCCCACAGGAGAGCGTCTCTTCCAGGCCGGCATGGCTCTCGCGCTGGTTCCAGAAATGGAGCGTTTCTCGACTGGTGAGAAGGAAAAGAGCGGCGCCGCTGTGGTACAGAGGTGTACAACTGGTGTGTGGTCTCATCGTCGCAGGAGGTGTCTTCCTCAATGGCTTCGATGTGCTCACTGAGCCGAGGTTTGACATCGCTTCGCTTATCGCCAAGTCAGTGTTTCTCTTCGTGCTTGCGCTCTCCCTCTTTTGTATCCCCCATAGCTTGCTCGAAGCATGGTGGAAGACGCACGCAGGGTGTGACAATCACGAGAAGCCATCTGAACCACCTCGAACATGAGGCAGCGCAGCCAGGAAAGCAAGAGAGGAGAACACCGTGTCGTTATACGTCCGTGAAGCCGGACCATCAAATGCCCCCGGTGTGCTCTTTTTACACGGCCTGGGGCTGAGTTCCGCCATGTGGCAAACGCAGTTCGAGCACCTGGCCGACATCTATCACTGCCTGGCTCCAGACCTGCCTGAATGTGGCAACAGCGCCTCTATCGGTCCCTTTACCCTGAAAGATGCCAGTCGACGCGCAGCTAACGTGATTCGCGAACGTGTGCCAGGCGGGTCCGCGCATGTAGTCGGCCTGTCGCTCGGCGGCGCGGTCGCCTTGCAGATGCTGCGAGACGAGCCACAGGTGGTGGATCGCCTGCTGATCAGCGGCACGGCAAGAGAACTCCCTGCGCCTCTTGATGCCCTGCGTCGACTTGATGAGCAGATCTTCCATTTGCTGAACCATGAGCTGCTGGCCGAGTTTCTCCTCCAACCATATCATCTCCCACAGGAGTATCGCTGCCTACTCCTGAGCGACCTGCGCATAGTTGGGCCACAGGCGATTGAGCACTTTCTCAAGGAATTGACGAAGCTCAGGCTCCCACGCAATGGTGGGCAGGTGCCGACCCTGATCGTGGTGGGACAAAAGGAGGCCGTTGTGACTCGGCAAGCGGCGCATACCATGAGCAGGACGCTTGCTGGCGCACGAGGCGCGCTAGTTCCAAGTGCCGGCCATTTTTGGAATAGGGAGGTTCCCGATTTGTTCACGCAGACGGTGCGCGCCTGGCTGGAGGATGAGCCATTACCGCCCAAATTGCTGCTGTTCTAACGCTGTCGTGTACGGCCTGCTGTGCCAGGCTTTGTCTGCCAAAAGGAGGAGCAGGCGATGGATGAAAACAAAGCGAGGGAGCACCATCCTCCCGATGCTGCCGAGGGGTCTTCAGAGTGGGCGAGGGAGCAACCGGAAGAACCTCCCCAACGCTGGGGAGATGGGGAAGTATCCTGCCTACCCCGCAACGAGAAGATTCGCTTGATCGTTCTGGGCATAGCGCTGCTCGTGCTGCTCATAGGATTTCTTCTCTATCTTCTCAGCAGGACCGTTCTCCCGTTGTTTGGGGTGATCGTTGTCGTATTCCTGGGGTACAGGCGCCTGGACGCCTGGCTCGATACAGCCGAGGAGTTACGGCACTGACCCACCTGCTGAATGGCAGTGTCTTTTTTTTAAGGAAGGAAAAGGTATGACAACGCTTGCCTGTTCGAACTGTCGCCAGCCAGTCGCGGCCGCTGACGACATCTGTGAAAACTGTGGCGCCGTTCTCCCATCTCTGAGCGCCGGACCAGTCCACAGGACGGCGGCCGCTTCAGCAGCAGGCCCGCCAGTTTCTGCTGGCAGCATGACCGTCTGTCCAAACTGCCAGCAACCCATTACGCCGGGTGACGAGGTCTGCGAGCAGTGTGGCGTCGTGCTGGCAACAACTGTAACGCGGCCTGGCCGCGTACCCGCTCCTGCGCACCAACAAGAGGAGTGCCCGCAATGTCATGCCTTTGTTACACCGGGGGTGAAATTTTGCAACCATTGTGGCTTTCGCTTTGCAACGAATACCAGTCCGGCGGCTTCATCAGCGATCAGCCAGCCGCCCCTCGCAGCGTCAATGGTGCATCTTGGTGTTGGCAGCGTCCTGAACGGCAAATACCAGATCACCAAAGAGATCGGAGCCGGTGGCATGGGAGCGGTCTACCTTGCCGAAGATCAGATACTCAAGCGTCGCGTCGTGATCAAGGCACTCCTCAGCGACGATGATCCAGACCTGGTGACTCAGAGTATCAAGGAGCGCGAGTTCCTGGCCGCGGTGAAACACGCCAACATCGTCTCCATCTACGACTTCATCACAGTGGGGACGCGCGGCTATATTGTCATGGAATACGTTGGGGGCAAGACCCTCGAACAGATCATGGAAGAGCGCGGGCAGCCGTTCGAGGCCGCGGATGCCATCACATACATTCTGGGTATCCTGCCCGCCTTCTCGTACCTGGCAAAATTGGGGCTGGTGTACTGCGACTTCAAGCCGTCGAATGTGATGCTCGAAGTTCTCAAAGATGGCACGCAGATCGTTAAGTTGATCGATCTGGGGACGGTCATCAAGTATGTCCCTAAGCCCGACGATGTCTACGGCACACATGGCTTCTACGCTCCTGAGGCCGTCAAAGCGCCCTCCCCCCAGACCGATCTCTATTCCATCTGTCGCACACAAGCCTACATGGTCACCCTGATGGATCTCGCCAATCCCATCTTCGGGATGCCAGCAGCCGAGTACTATACGGCCTTCCGCGATCATCCCGAGCTGTATCGCCTGCTTCAAAGGGGGACACACGCGCAACCCGCGCGGCGCTTCCAGACGGCGGAGGAACTCTCGGACCAGCTTACGGGAGTCCTGCGCTTCATCGTTGGGGGCAAGCCCGGCATGTCGGCGAGTTCGCGCCTGTTTGTTTTCAGTGTGACAACCACATCAGGGAAACTCGGTCCGCGTGGTGAAGCTGCCCTGGACGAAAACGACAAAGCCAGCGATCTCCTGCTCGCTGGGGACCAGGCGCTGCGCAGCGGGAACTACGATGATGCGCTCAGCGTGTACAGGCAGGCCGTTAGCAGTCATAGCAGAAGCCTTGATGCCCATGTGCGCCTCGCCGAAGTGTTGATCGATCTCGGTGAGTTCTCACAGGTGGAAGCCGAGTTGACCTGGGCGCAGCGGCTGGCACCGAACCACTGGAAGATTGCCTGGTATACGGGACGCTTTCTTGAAGCGCAGGAACGCTTCGCGCTTGCCGCCAACGCCTATCAGGAGGTGATCGCTGACCTGCCAGGAGAATTGCCACCACTGAAGGCGCTTGCTCGCGTCAAGGCGCGTGCTGATGATGACGCCGCTGCCGTCACGCTCTATACCACCGTCCTCAAGGCGGACCCCGGCAATACTGATGCTATCCTGGGCATCACCAGCTCTCTGCTCAATTTGCAGCACTGGAACGATGCAATCACGGTTCTGAACGGCGTGAGTGAGGCGGCAGCAAAGTATGTCGATGCCCAGTTGTTGCTCTGCGATCTTTACCTCAACCGCATCGCTCCGCTGACCGCCCAGAATATCGAGCAGGCTTCTCATGCCGTGAGCGCCTTGGAAGGGCGTACCCAGGATGCACGCTACTTCCTCGCGCGTGGCGATGTCTACCGAGCGGCGTGGCAGATGGCACGCGCTGGCCAGCTACCGCCCGGCGTCGCCATCGCGGCCGTCACCGATACGCGAGCCACGACGCTGGGAGCTACCGCTGAGGAAAGTTACAAAGAATACTTGAGACGCGAGCGCCATCCGGCTGATCGCGAAGCCGTCGTTCGTCGTAAATTCCAGGTTTCCCCCTGGCGCCTCTGGTAAGTCCTATGAGATTGCGCTAGTGAGTCTAAGAGAAAAGGATGGATCTATGTTCACTATCCGAGCGTATAATAACCCGTATCTGCGCGTCGATCAGCAAACGACGCAGGCGGTCCTCTCAGTCGGGTTGGACTCCGATGTTGGCCTCGCGTCTGCGCCGCTGACGCTGGCTATTGCCCTTGATCACTCAGGTTCAATGGAGGGCGAGCGGCTGAGCGCCGCCCGCGATGGAGCCATGAAGGTAGTGCAGGCCCTTGATGAGACGATGAACTTTCTGGTCGTCATCTTTCACAATACCGCGCGCATCATCTTCGGTCCGCAGAAAGGCACTCCCGAGAACAAGCAGCGAGCAGTCCAGGCTCTGCAAGCCGTTGCCAGCGGCGGAGGGACCTGCATGAGCACCGCGCTCAACGCAGTCGTTGACAAACTGGGCCACGATCGGACACGGGCCACACGAATATTGTTTCTGACCGATGGCAAAAACGAAGGCGAGAAGCGCCCCGTGCTGAACCAGGCGGTTGCGCGTTGCGCCGCCGCACAGATCAGCATCGACGCCTGGGGGGTTGGCACCGATTGGGATGCGGCGGAACTGCGTTACATCGCCGACGCGACCCATGGAACCGCCGACATCATCCCCACCCCCCAGCAGGTGGCGACTGCCTTTGCACGCTCATTCAACGAGATGCGCAAGACCGCTCTGGTGAACGTGCGCCTCTCTCTCTGGTCTCCGGTAGGCGTCACTGTGACCCAGATACAACAGGTCTTCCCCACACTTGTACCGCTGGGCTTGCAACCTGACCCGACCAATCCTCGCCAGCAGATCGTCGATCTCGGCTCGTTCGCTGCCGGCGACCAGCACGAATACCTGTGCGATCTCGCCACGCCGCTCTACACTCCTGGCCAACAGTTTCTCTTGCTGCGCCCCGGTATGAAGTACGTCGCGGCCGGAACAGGGGAGCAGGAGGAGAAGAGCACACGTGAGGGCTGGGTCTTTGCCGAGTGGACCATCGATGCAGCGAAAGCGGCCCAGATCGAACCACACATCGCGCACTACACGAACCAGGAAGAGCTATCGCAGCGTATCCAGGAGGGTCAGGCTGCCCTTGCTTCAGGTGATAACGAACGCGCAACGCGCCTTCTGGGTGAGGCGCTTGCGATCAGCGAGCGCACACACAATGAGCGCATCACGAAACTGCTCAGCACCATTGTGCTCAAAGATGCCAACGGTACGATTCGCCTGAACAAGCAGGCCGATGCCGTCGCGCGTAAAACCCTGGCCATCCATGTTGGTCGCACTTCGAAGTTGCAATAGCGTTCCCGATATGAAAGGCGACACCAATGGCTCTCTCAACAAAACCTGGACTAGCGCAACAGCACACAACGCCTACACCGGGGGCGGGCAGGGTTGCGCCAGTCCCCAGCTCTCCAGGAAATGCGCTCCCACTGTGGCGACGTACCGACCTTAAGACGCTCTGGTATCAGGGGAGAGGAACGCTCAAAGGGCAATGGACCGTCCTGGCGCTCGCGATCCTGCTCGTGGCAGTGCTCTCAGGTCTGTTCATCTCAGGAGCTTTTCGCCAGTCGTATGCCTACCTGCATTCGATTGCCATTGACAGCGTTCCCAGCGTCGACGCTGCGCAGGCGATGGCAGAATATATTCAGGACATCGATGCAAAATCTGCCGACTACCTGGCGGCAGCAGGTTTGACCGAGCAGGTTGCCTGCTCTCTGCCGGGTACCAGCTATCATCCGGGTACGATTACTATCCACCAGTGCGATGATCTGACCATCAGCGCCGAGATCGTCCTTGCCAATCGGGAGCTGTTCAACGCAGCCCACAATGTCACCTATCCAGGCGAGCGTACCGCTGTCGAGCGCATCACGGTGGGTTTTGAAGAATACGTTGGGGACATCTCTGTGATGCGACACGAGTATGCCCAGGCAGCGAGCAAGACCGATCCAAACGATACCCATCTCATTCAGGCTCGCCAGGCCTACATCGCCGCCAACAAGGTATTGCTCACGCGCATCACCCAGCAATCCACCATCGACGCCGCGGGAAATCCCGTGTATAACGAGCAGAACATTCCGGCGTGTGTCATCAAAGATCCCCTCGGCAATCGCACCGTCGCGGCCAAAGACTGGCCGCTGGGCAGTCTTCAGGACAATATCGACTGTCTGAACAGCATCAACAAGGGGTTTCTTGATAATGCGTATACTGACACGGGGACCTTCCTGATCTCTACGATCGCGCTCTCCCTGCTCTGTTGCCTGGTCTGCTGCCTCCTGATCGGGTTCGCTGCCTGGCGCATGGCAACGGTGACGCACCGTTTTGTCAATGTCGGCCTGACCATAGGCCTGCTTGTGGGCGTTGTGTTCAGCTTCTTCGTGTTGACCCACCTCGTCGAACTCTCGGGACAGCGCGGCACCTATGGACAGATGGTCAGTAAGGACTATACCAATGTCGCCTATGCAGCACAGCTCAAGCACTATGGGACGGCGGCCAATGCCGACGAGTCGCGCTGGCTGATTGCGCTCGAATTCGGCGACCAGGCGGCAGCGGACCACTGGCAGCAGGACTGGCTGGATAACACGAGCAGGGTCAGGATGCTTATCGCCCAGGCTCAGGCCAACCGCACCCGGTCAGAAGAGAACCAGCCCCTGGCTGACATGCAGACCAATTGGAATGGCTACTTCACGATTGATGGGCGCATACGAGCGGCGGCCAGGAACACGGGAGACCTGCAAAGGATCATTACTGCTGAGCGTATCAGCACTGGCATCTCGAATCAAACGTTTGGCACATTTACCGATGCCGTCGACCAACTCCGTCTTGTCGACCGGGGCCATTTCGACCAGACCTATGCGTCTGAATCCGCAAACCTGACGCTGTTTACCACTCTGGGCCTTGTTCTCTTCCCACTGATCGGGTTGGTCGCAGCCTGGGGGGTGTCGCGTCGCCTGAAAGAGTTCTAAGGAGTTGCTATGTCTGAGCTTGAACAGATTCCACAGATTCCAGTCCATACAGCGAAGTCCTGGCACTACCATCTCATTGATGCGCTCGTGGCGGCGGCAGGAGCCCTGGCCGTCACAGGTGTCATTTACGCATACCATCTGTATCCAACCATTCCCAACATTTCTATCGTCTACCTGCTGATTATCCTGGTCCTGGCAAGCGTCCGTGGTCGCTTTGCAGCGCTGGTGGCATCGGTGCTAGCCTTTCTTTCCTTCGATTTTTTCCTCGTTCCTCCCCTGTATACCTTTGTCATCTCCCGGTGGGAGGAGTGGATCGCACTATGCGTCTTTCTCGCAACAGCCTTGATCTCAAGCCAGTTGGCCACGACGATGCGGCGAAGTGTCGAGCAGGCGCGATTACGAGAGCGCGAGGCGCGTATTTTCTACGAAGCGGGACGCGTTATCAATAGCACAGACCGTCTTGACGAGCAATTGGATACCATTGCGCTGGCTCTTGTGAGAATCTTTTCTCCATGGGGGGTGCGTGAGTGCGCGCTCCTGCTCCCAGACGAAAGCGGAGCACTGCGCCTTCAGGCGGATGCCCCTATCCGCATCGAGCGCTTCACGCTGACGCCTGAGGAGATGATGGCAGCGAAGGAGGTGCTGGCCCAGGGAAAAATGAGAGAGGTAAGCCAGGCTTCACCCGTTTCGCCTTCTTCGGGACAGAACTGGATCGTATGTCTCATTCCCCTTAAGACTGGAACCCAGGTATTGGCTGTGCTTTGCCTGCGTATTGAACGGGGGGTGTCCTGGTTTGCGAATGCACAACGCATGCAGGAAGAACAGGAACACCCTGCTGATCAGGCCCTCTTTTTTTGGACCTTTCTTGATGAGGCCATTATGAAAATTGAGCATGCGAGCTTGCTCGCTCGTGGCAGATCAACCAACGAGTGAAGTGCCTCAAAGGGCACCCTGCAAGGTGAATCCATTGTCTGCTGAGAGGTGGAGCGTACAGCGTACTTATGAAGGAAAACGGAACATGGGAGCCTCCTTCCTTCACCCCTGCCGAAGGGTATAAGCGTTCAGAGGAAGAGCGTGAACCCGTAGAAAAACCTGACCACCAAGGCAGGATGACGACGCACAAGGCTGGCCGCGTGATGAAAGAATCAGCGGGATTGTTCTATGGTCCACAGCCGGGAGTATTGAAATACCGTCTGCCTTTTCTCTTCTGAGGGGTGGGCAGACGATGAATACAAGGAGAAGCAGCGATGTCCCATCGCGAGGGAAAGAAGACCCATACTCTCTTGAGCAGGGGAGTATGGCTGATCATGTTCGGCTCATGTGCCAGTAGTATCCTGGCGGGTCTGCTCACACTATTTCAGGCGCAAGCAATACTCATCTTTGGTATCGCAGGTGCGGCGCTCGCCCTGTTCGCAACACTCATGGGCATGGCGACCGAGCAGATCGGCGTGCGCTTTGGCCCAGGTTCAACTGGGGTGTTACAGGCGTGCCTAGGGAACCTCCCTGAACTCTTTGTCGGCATTTTTGCCTTGCGTGCTGGACTTCTCGGCGTCGTGCAGGCTGCCCTGGTCGGCTCGATTCTGGGGAACAGCGTCTTCGTCCTTGGCCTCACCTTCTTTTTTGGAGGATTGCGCCATGGCACCCAATCTTTTGCCTCGACCTCTTCACGAAGGATGGCGACACTGACCTTGCTGGCAGTGACAGCACTGGTGATCCCAACCTTCATTCATGGAATACACACCCCAGCTTCTGGGCATGAGGAAGGGTTCAGTATAACCTGCGCAGTGATCCTGCTCGTTGTCTTCATCGCGAATATTCCTGTATCCCTCAAGGATACTCCTCCAGAACGTAGCGCTGAAGAGGAGTCTTTGGCAGGAGTTCATGCCTGGCCGATCTGGCTTGCGATAGGGGTCATGGTTGGTGCGAGCGTGGGGGCAGCGTTCGCCTCGGATTGGTTCGTAGGAGCATTGACACCAGCCACCACGTTTCTCCACATCTCCCCGGCGTTTACCGGTCTGGTGATTGTCGCACTGGCCAGCAATGCAATGGAAAATGTCGTCGGTATCCAATTCGCAGCACGCAACCAGGCGAACTATGCGATCAGTATCATTCTGAACAGTTCGCTGCAAGTCGCGTTAGGCTTTTTGCTGCCATCATGAGCACTATCATCACATACGATGGGAAATCAACCTGGCTGGAGGGATTGGCGCTCATCGGGTTCTATGGCATTGTTGCGGTTGCGTCCTGGTGGAACTGAACGCGAACTGGAGGTGCTCGTTCGCTGCGACGTTGTGAGCATCTGTTGGAGAGGAAGAAGTTGGACGAAGATCCTGATACATATTCAGGAGGATAGTCAAAGGGCAGGCAAGAGATTGGTGAAGCTTTGGACAAAATTTCCTGGCAGGTATACACTACCGTCAGTATCATTGGAGAGGAAGGAAGCAGAAGCCATGGACCACCTGGACAAACAATCTGGAGAGCGCCATGATGATCCAAAGGTTCTCAAAGGCCAGCCGGACCTGGCCGATGAGAGCGATAGTGACTTTCTCCTGCAAGGGCAGCGGGAGGAACGCCGGGGAAGCCGCTTAGGAGATATGCGGGTGCGCATCGTCAGTCCAAATCACCCTGAATTCCGCTGGCTCAGTCATGGCGTGCTTGAGGCGACAGAGGCCACCTATGCGCCCCATGGCCGCCTCGCCACAGCCATCTCCGTACTCAAGCGCTTGCTGATCGGAGTGCCCATTGCCACCAGTCGGGCCGACCATGAACGCCTCACCAGGTTCAAAGCCCTGGCCGTCCTTTCTTCCGATGCGATTTCCTCGGTGGCGTATGCCACCGAGGCGATCCTGATCAACCTGGTAGCGGGCGGGTCAGGTCACCTGGGTCTGACCTTGCCGATTAGCCTGGTCATCATCGGCCTGCTCATCATTGTCGCAATCTCCTATCGCCAGACGATTCCCGCCTACCCCAATGGAGGAGGTTCTTACATCGTCGCCAAAGAAAACCTGGGAACGCTGGCGGGCCTGGTGGCGGCTGCGGCGCTGCTGATCGACTATGTCCTCAACGTTGCGGTTAGCGTCTCTGCTGGCGTCCAAAACCTGGCCTCTCTCTTCACGGTGCTGGGGCACTATGTCGTGCCCATTGATATTGCTCTGGTCGTCCTGATGATGGTCCTCAATTTGCGCGGTGTGCGCGAATCGGGATCGATTTTCGCCTTGCCCACCTATTTCTTTATTGCAAGCGCGGTCGTGCTGATTGTCGTGGGCCTCGTAAAAGCGTTTGTGCTGCATCATCAACCCGTTATCGGCGACTACGCCCCTGTGGGGGCCATGGAGCCGCTCTCGATCTTCCTGATCTTGCGCTCATTTGCCACTGGCTGCTCGGCGATGACCGGCGTCGAGGCGATCTCCAACGGCGTCCCCGCCTTTCAAAAGCCTGAGGCACGCAATGCAGCGATTACCCTGACCTGGATGGCGCTGATCCTGGGCACGCTCTTCCTGGGCATTACGGTGCTGGCGACCACCTATCATGTTGAGGCCAGTGCGACAGGCAATCCGACTGTGATCGCCCAGATTGCCGCGCAGGTCTTTTCGGGGCCACTCGTCTTCCTGTTCCCGGTCTTCCAAATCGCTACCCTGGGCATTTTGACGCTGTCGGCTGAGACCAGTTATTCCGACTTTCCCCGTCTAGCCTCGTTGCTGGCACGCGATACGTTCCTGCCCAGCCTCTTCGGCTTTCGCGGCGATCGCCTGGCGTTTTCCGCAGGCATTATCGTGCTGTCAGTGCTGGCTGGAATCCTGCTCGTCGTTTTCGGAGGAGACACGAATGCCCTCATTAATCTCTTTGCCGTCGGCGTGTTCATGTCCTTTACGCTCTCACAAGCAGGGATGGTGCGCCACTGGTGGCGTCTGCGCGCAGAACACAAAGGCTGGCAACGCAGTATCGTCATCAACGGCGTTGGCGCGTTCACGACCCTGGTGGTGGCCGTAGTGATCTCCTCTATGAAGTTTCTGCAAGGGGCCTGGATTGTCATCGTGCTGATCCCGCTGCTGGTGCTGATGTTTATGGGTATCCATCGCCACTACCGGCGTGTTGCGCGTGAGCGTACCACCGATATTCCCCTTCATTCCAGGGACATTCGCCACCGTTTCGTGGTTCCCATTGCCGGACTGGACCGCGCCGCGATCCAGAGTTTAGCCTACGCTCGCTCGCTGACGCCACAGGTAACCGCGGTCCATATCGCCATTGATGCAAATGAGGCCCATCGCATGCGTGTGGCCTGGGACGCCTGGCAGCAGCACCTGGCGGCAGAAGAGGAGACGCACCTGCTCATCATCGAGTCCCCCTATCGTTCCCTGATGCGTCCCTTGCTGGCCTACATTGATACCATGCGGGAACGTCATCCCGACGAGACGCTGACAGTGATGCTGCCAGAATATGTGGTGGCCCACTGGTGGGAATATCTCTTGCACAACCAGACGGCCTTTCGCTTGAAGGCGGCTTTGCTCTTCCGGCCAGGCATCGTCGTGAGCGATGTGCCACAGCACCTGCGCGACCGCGTGAGGGGTACCGATATGAAGTAGTGGGATATCAGGGCAAACTGTAGCCCAGCACGCCTTGAAAGTCAAAGGAAACGTGATTATGTGCCGTCTCAATGACGATGATCTTGCGGCAGTTGACATGTTGGTTGAAGCGGGGATACGGGCGACGCGAAGTGATGCCGCCTCGTGGCTCATTCATGCTGGTATTCAGGCCAACCAGTCGTCTTTACAAAAGATCGCGGGAACCGTCGCAGAAATCCAGCGTCTGCGTGAACACGCTCAATCTCTCGCTGGACTGCCTCCTCATAAAGGTTCGCCCAGGCTTGACCGACCTCCATGGAGGGAAACGACCCACGCCTCTATGTCCACTTGAGCGGAGCGATGGCGCCATTTCCCTGCGAAGAGTCCTCTGCGGTCCCTAACGATGCCAGCGTCGCAACCATGGCGGCAAGAAGGTCTTGCTGTTCCGGCACGGTGGCTATCTGCATAATATTCGTGAGAGCTGTACGCAGTGTCGTAATGACGCGCACATTTCCTCCTGCATAGTGTCCAATCTCAGCAAATACCTCAAGATACTCCTCAAATGTCGGTTGGCGGATCTCCAGACGACTCGTCCCGGCGGCGAAGTGATAGATGGTCGGCTGGGGTAGGCGATGAACCAGACGCTCAAACACTGCCTGGAGATACTTCATGCAGAGCACACCCGTCGTCGGGTCATTGACCGCAGGTGAGAGGGCACGCAGCGCAATATCAGCCAACTGCCGGACACCGAAGCGTGCATCCTGAGCAATATCTCGTTCGCGCTCAATCGTGATATGCTGGTGCAAGGCTCGCACACAGTCACCGTCCGCCATATGAGATGGCCAGATCTCGGCAATGTCGGTCTCCTGGGTCACAAAATCGCCTGGACAGACGAGCAAACGAAGGTGGAAGCCAGGGCGCAGCACGTACCGCATGAGGCTGGCAAGTTCTATCCTCTGCACATACCCTGGACGCGTGGCCTGGATACGGGTCGGTTCGTCCTCGGTATGCGAGGTCTGGATCAGACGAGACACATCCTCTTCATCACGCTCCTCACCAGCCCATTCCGGATAGGGACGATCAATGGTCTGAAGGGTTTGTGCTGCCAGGCGTGCGGCGATATCTGAGACCTGAATCACACGTCCCGTGTGATGCACAAAGATGAGTAAGAGTGCCAGCCCCAGGAAACCAAGCCCGGTGGCAACCGTGACACTCAGAGCAGGAAGAAACCCATGATCGGTGGTGGAAGGCTCACGCATGGCCGCAAGCACAAGCAGAGAATACGCGAAAATAGCAAAGAAGCCTCCGGCGACCACCTGGGTGACACGGTCTTGTAAGAACCCACGTAGAGCACGTGGAGTGTACTGGCTCGAAACGAGTTGCAGCACCACAATAGTGATCGAGAAGGCAAGACCCGCAACGGTGATCAACGATCCCGCGATGGTAGAAAGAAGCGTGCTAGCTTCCACAGTGCCGCCGCGAAAGCCAAACAATGCGTGACCGGGTTGAAGGCGATCATCGATGGCGAGAAAGAGGAAGGCCAGGAGTGGACCGGAGAAAGAGACCAGCGCAGGCACAAACCAGAATGTATTGAGAAGACGCCTCCAGGAATCTTCGAACGCCTTGTTGAAGCCATGCAGCATACGTTTCTCGTTCCTTTCGACTCGGCACAGGGGAGGGAGCCGCATCCCCTTGGCCGCGCCTCCATCTCGCTGTTCTTCCCGCCACCACAGTCGTATCAACCTCTGCTTCCAGAGAAAAAGGCATCGGGACATCTGATCGGCACGCCGTGACTCGATACATCTTCTTGTTGAAATGTATCAAGACACGGCGTGCCGATTAGACGTCCCGGTACTCTTCTATGGCTGTGTGTCGATACTCACGACCATTGTAGCATACAACGTAGCGTCTGTGTGATTTTACCCCCATCTAGGCAGTATTTGTGAAGCATATCCTGGTTCTCCCGCAGCCTCGATGATGTGAATGTGGTAGACTGAAGAACCGAACAAACTTTCCACTACAACATTTTCTTGATCCAATGATGAGGCTATGACGATACTTCCAGACCTTTCCGACCTGATCGTTGAGCAAGTCAGCATGACCGCTGAGATAACCGTCACGGTGCATGCGGCTTGCCCAACTGCTTCTTGTCCCTGTTGTGGCACGATCTGCCAGCATGTCCACAGCCATTACACGCGCACGCTACGTGACCTTCCGGCCAGCGGACGCCCTGTTTATCTGAAGGTGGACGTGCGTCGCTTTTTCTGTCCAGAAAGCACGTGTCGACGGAAAATCTTTGCCGAACGCTTTCCTTCCTTGGCCTTGCCTCGTGTGAAATTCACGTTACCCACGAGATGCGCAACGAGATTTTTAACTGAGCAATGATCACCTTGTTTGGGTGAAAGAAAAAGGAAGATGGGAGCAATATAGATAGGAATGGATACAAAGAAGTTGCCAGGTAGTACCTCATCGGTGAGAGGAAAAAGGAAGCAAGAGTGCTCAGCGATTACGCCACAGCCAGGAGAGCAAATCCGTAGACGAGGGCAAAGGTGTCAGGAAGGCCGTAGATCGTGACGGTCAGCGGTTTGGCGGTGAATAGGCGCGCATTGCAGGCAAAACGCTCAAGCCAACTGAGTCGCCAATGAGCGCGTTGTGCTCGTGTCATCACCTGGTCTAAGGTCATCGCTATCGGTTTCTCCGTTGGTGCGGCTTCCATCGCCACCACCACAGTTTCGGAGCGTGCCACTTTCAGCCAATTGCGCCGGATCTGACAGCATGGCCAATCTC